>JAEYZV010000303.1 GCA_023427865.1 Acidobacteriota bacterium | reverse complement strand
GTCGTGTCTCCTGCCTACCATCGACTCGCGCACAATCACTACCTGAGCACGCACGTTCGAATCGTCCGGGAGTGGCGGACGCAGGACGCCGTGGGCACCGAGGCCGTCGTGGACGGCGTCGACATCGCATCGCCAACGTCATCCGCCGCGCAGACGAACTCGGCGTCGATGGTGTGGCAGAGGCCCTCATGGCCCTTGCGGCCTCGCCCGCGGACACGCCTCAGCTGCGGCGGCTGCAACGGCTGCCCCCGTTGCTGACGTCGTGGCTCGCTCGACTCACTGCACTGCACCCGAAACCGTGGGTAATGTTTCGGGGTGCGGCTGCTGCCGTGACGTCGCCATCGAAGTACGGTGTCGAGAGCATCATCGTGAAGAGTTCGTACCCCTTGCAGTTCGCCTTCGGCCGCGTCGCCGAGCGGCCGATGGTCGTCGATGGTGCGTGCGTGGCGAGGCGGTCCTGCGTGCTGTCGATGTCATGGCATCGCGAACTGACGACGGGGGCGATTGCGGCCCGGTTCTTCGACGACATCGTCCAGATGCTGCAAGCGCCTGGCGAAGCGGCAGAAGCGCGTCGGGCTGCCGATGGGGGTGGGCGGCCGCCGCAGCGCCCCGAGCCGTGAACGCTCGGGTGCCAGAAGCCCGCGCGAGGCATGGCGGCGCAACGTCGCGTTCCTGTTGCACAATTCCCCGGACGCGGTAGACCCTTGAAGCCACTCACCGGTTCACATCCGCCTGCGCCCGTCCCGGGTGCGCTCCGAGCCCGGCTGCGCGACGGCACCGCCGAGCAGCACGAGCGCCTCGATCGCGGCCTCGCGTACCTCCTGGACGAACGGCTCACGCACGCCCGCTATGCCGACCTGATTGCGGCGTTGTTCGGGTTCTACATGCCGCTCGAGGGGCAGCTCGCGCACTGGGATTCCATGGAGTCGCTCGGGCTGCCGCAGATCGAGCGGGCCGGTCTGCTCGGGCGTGATCTCGTGGCGCTCGGACGCTCGCCGGATCGGGTGGTCCGGTGCGCCGCGCCGCCAATGCTGACGGGCACCGACCATGCGACCGGTGCGCTGTACGTCGTCGAGGGCGCCTGCCTCGGCGGTCGGGTCATCGCTCGTGCGGTGACGGCGCACCTCGCGATCGGGAAAGAAGACGGTGTCGCGTTCTTCACCGGTGAGGAGGCGGGGACGGGCGCGCGCTGGCGGCAGGTGCTGGCCTGGCTCGACGGGCGGAACCTTGATTCCGCCGCACCAGAGCAGATCGTCGAGGGCGCACGCCGGACGTATGCCGCACTCCTGGACTGGCTGAACGTGCAGAAGGTGCTCGCGTGAGCGAGCGGTGCGACATGACGGTGGACATCTCCAACTGCGACCGCGAGCCGATTCACATCCCCGGCGCCATACAGCCGCACGGCGCGCTGCTCGCCGTTCAGGAGCCGCAGCTCACCATCGTGCAGGTCAGCGAGAACATATCGGTGATGCTCGACACTCCCGCGGCCGACCTCGCGGGCATCCCGCTATCGGCGGTGCTGGATGCCGACGCGTTCGCTGCGGTGCAGCAGGCGACCACGCGCGATCATCTCGCCGAGATCAACCCGCTCCGACTCGAGGTGGGTGGCCGCGAGTACGACACGGTACTCCATCGACACCGGGGCGTGCTGATCCTCGAGTTCGAGCCGGAAGCGTCGACAGCGGGGCAGCGCACACATCATCCGCTGCGTCGCGTCGTCTCGAGCCTGCAGGCCGCGCGGACGCTTCCCGAACTGCTGACCGCGGGAGCCGCCGCGGTCAGGCAGCTGACCGGGTTCGACCGGGTGATGATCTACTCGTTCGACGAGGACGGGCACGGCAGCGTCGTGGCCGACGCCAGATGCGATGCCCTCGAACCCTACCTCGGCCTGCACTACCCGGCATCGGACATCCCGAAGCAGGCGCGTGAGCTCTACCTGCGCAATACCATACGGAGCATCCCGGACGGGCGCTATACACCGGTGCCGCTGGTGCCGACTCTCCGGCCCGATACCGGCGCGCCCCTCGACCTGAGTTACGCGGTCCTACGGAGTGTGTCGCCGATCCACCTCGAGTACATCGCGAACATGGGAATACGCGCATCGCTGAGCATCTCGCTCGTGGTGCGTGGCCGGCTGTGGGGACTCGTCAGCTGCGCACACCACAGCGGGCCCCACCATGTGCCGTTCGACATCCGGTCGGACTGCGAGGTCGTCGGCCACACGATGTCGCTGCTCATCGGCGCGTTCGAGGATCGCGACATCGCTGCATGGCGCGAGCAGCGTCGCCCGCTGCTGGACGCGCTCGCGGATGCGGCGCGTTCGCGTGAGGACGTGCTCCTGGGGCTGCTCGCGAAGCCGCAGGAACTGTTGGCGGTGTTGCGCCTGGACGGCGCGGGGGTTGTCGCCGACGACGTCCACGGCATCGGCCGGGCGCCGGGGATCGACCAGATCCGGGCCGTGTCGCAGTGGCTCCCCCAGACGACGTCGGGCGTGTTCACGACGGACGCGCTGGCGAAGATGGCCCCGCAGTTCCTCGCCATCAAGGACGTCGCGAGCGGCATCGTGAGTTTCTCGCTGCCCGGAGCAGTGCCTCGCCGGTTCATCGGGTTCCGTCCCGAGATCGTGCAGACCGTGAACTGGGGCGGGGATCCACGAAAGCCCATCCAGCTCGATACGGCCGCAACACTGCACCCGCGACGCTCCTTCGCGCTCTGGCGCGAGGAGGTGCAGTTGCACTCGCTGCGGTGGAGTGCGCCGGACCGCGACGCCGCCATGGAGTTGCGTCGCCTCGTGGTCGAAATCGACCTCGAACGGCAGGTGGAGCGCGCGCAGCGCGCCGTGAAGGCGCGCGACGATCTCGTGGCCGTGGTGTCGCACGACTTGAAGAACCCGCTCAACGTCATCCAGATGCAGGCGGTGCTGCTTCGCAACCTGGTGGGCGTGGGTCTCGACGAACCCTCGTTGCGTTTGCGAGCCTCCCTGGACCGCGTCCAGCGCTCGGTCACGCACATGGACGCGTTGGTCCATGACCTCCAGGACCTGGCCCGCATCGAGGCCGGTCGGTTCGCCGTGCGGCGCCAGTCGGAGTTGCTCGACGAGATGCTCGGAGAAGCGCTCGTCATCCTCCGTCCCCTGGCCGAGGCGAAGCGGCAGGTGCTCCATGACCCAGCCGAGGCGGGTGTCACCGTGCTGGCCGACCGCGAGCGCGTCTTCCAGGTGCTGTCGAACCTGGTTGGCAATGCGATCAAGTTCACGCCGGCCGGCGGACGGATCGCCCTGCATGTCACGGTCGAAGCGGACCGGGTGGTGGTGGCCGTGAGCGACAGCGGCCCGGGCCTCGCGCCAGAGCAGCTGACGCAGGTCTTCGACCGTTACTGGCAGGCCTCCGACACGGCGCGCGAGGGGACGGGGCTCGGCCTCTACATCGCCAGGGGCATCGTCGAGGCACACGGGGGGCGGATCTGGGCGGAGTCGGCCGCAGGGAGCGGCGCGACGTTCAAGTTCACGCTGCCGCTCGCGGCAGTCGACGCCCCCGCGTGATGCTTCAAGCTCGCTGCGCGCTCCTTCAGCTCGTGATCACGGTATGGGATCCTCGGGCACCAGGAGCGTGATGCGCTTGCGCTGATTGACGTACGCAATGCAGGCGCCCTGGTTTGCGAATGAGCTCGGATGCGTGAACGTTCCCCACCCGCCGTTCCGGCATTCGCCGACGGTGCTCGGCGGGCCGCACCGGTGCTCGTTGCCGGGGATGTTGACGCCGATCGGCCTGCCCGGCGGGCCGATGAACATGTTGTACTCGACGGCGTCCTCGTCACCGAGATTGTAGGCGCGATGGACGCGGCCTTCCGATGTCTCGAAGGCCTGCCCTGCGGAGTACTGCTTGATCTCACCGCAGCCGTCCTCGATCGTGATCGTGCCCTGGGTGACGACGTTGTAGACATGGCCGGGGTGGTAGTGCCACGCGCCGGTGACTTCGCCGACCGGGGTGTTGAGCACTCGTGCCGTGACCTGCGCCGGTCCGCCTCGCAGGCCGATGTGTTCGCTGGAGCCGTCGTACCTGAACAGGACAATGGCCGCAGTGGCAATGGCGCTGCCGACAGCCAGCGTGGCTGTCCCGACGCAGACGATGCGTGTCGTTCGTGATCGAAGCGCGTTCATTGTGATCTCCTGTCGTCGTGGATTAAGGCCGGTGCCGCGACCGCGCCCCACCCGGGGGCCGTCGCGTGGCGTTGCGGATGCGGAACACGCAGCGCTAGACTTCGTGCATCCGTGACTGCGCGCGGCACCTGCTGTGCGCAGGAGTGTGGCTGCGGACGTGTGGACGAGTCATTCTGTCTGCAAGAATTTCTCGTTCCTTTTTCCTTCCATTTTGCTCAGCGGTGACCGACAGGCCGTTCGAGGTGTACGAGTTCGGCGAGTTCCGGCTGGACGTCGGCGAGCACAGCCTCTCGTGTCAGGAGGGGCGGGTACGCGTTGCGCTGCCTGACAAGCCGTTCCTGTTGCTGGTTCTTCTCGTACGGTGCTCCGGCAGGCTGGTCACGAAAGACGAGATCCTGTCGGAGGTCTGGCCGGGCGTATTCGTGGAAGACGGCAACGTCGGCAAGGCGATTCACGCCATCAGGAATGCGCTCGGTGACCGGGGAACCGACCGCCGGTTCATCGAAACCGTCGCCAAGCACGGATACCGATTCGTCGCCGATGTCAGGGTGGTCGGCGCGGGCATGGCGACCCCACGCCCGGCGGCCTCCAGGGGCCCCACGGGAGGCCCCGGCCGCTCTCCCGCGTATGACCTGTACATGCGCGGCAAGGTCAAGGCGGATAGCGAGCGTCTCGAAGACGCCGACGAGGCGATCGCGCTACTCGAGGCGGCCGTCCGCATCGATCCGTCGAACGCCAGAGCCCACGCCCAGCTCGCACGCGCGTACAACACTCGTGCTTTCAAGTTCACGTCGCAACCAGAGGGCAGGCGGCTTCGCGAAGACGCCGACGTGGCGCTGGCCAAGGCCCTCGATCTCGAGCCACACCTCGCGGAGGCGCACTTTGCCCGCGGACTCATCCTCTGGACGAAAGCCAAGGGCTTTCCGCACGAGCAGGCCATCCGAGCGTTCCAGCGAGCGCTGGCACTCGCGCCCGATGCCGACGAGACCCACCATCAGTTGTCGATGGTGTACTCGCACGTGGGCCTGCTGGAGGAGGCGCAGGCACACGTGAGGCGAGCGATCGACCTGAACCCGAACAACACGATGGCCCGCTTCCGTGTCGCCGTCTACACGGCCTGGCAATGCAGGTTCGGCGAGGCGCTCGCCGTGCTGAAGACCGTCCCATCCGACGTGAGCCCGTTCCTCGTCGATCGAGGGAGAGCCGAGGTGCACCTTCAGCTCGGTCACACGGACAGGGCCTGGGCCATCAGCAACGCGTTTTTGGCCGCTCATCCGGATGACGAAGGCGGGAGTCTGACCAGTGTGCGCGCCGTGCTCCTCGCAAGGGCCGGTGACACCCGGCAAGCCACGAAGACCATCGCGAGGGCGCTAGAACTCGGTACGGGCTTCGGCCATTTCCATCACACTGCATACAACATCGCCGCGGCATACGCGGCGCTCGGTGATCCGCAGAACGCGGTCGCGTGGCTCGAAGCCGCCGCCGACGACGGGTTCCCGTGCTATCCGTACTTCGAGCAGGACCCATGCTTGGACAGCCTGCGCGGGTATCGCCGCTTCATCGACTTCATGGGCGTGCTGCACGATCGGTGGCGCGGCTTCAAGGCGATGACGACGCCGCTCTTACCGAACAGGGAGACATGACGGGTGTCAACTGCACACCAGGCGACGACGGCGTGGATCCGGTGACGCACGCGCTCGCCGGGGCAGCGGTTGCCGCGGCAATCGGGGTTGGCGGTGCTCTGCGACAAGCGACGGGGGGCCGTGCCGACAGCGAACGCGCCCGGGCGCTCGCGCCAGTCGGCGCGTTGATGGGGGTCGGCGCGATTGCCGCGGTCCTGCCGGACGTCGATCG
>JAEYZV010000187.1 GCA_023427865.1 Acidobacteriota bacterium | reverse complement strand
TCGGATCGCGTCTGCGCGTGGTGCGGCGATGGCCACGGTGGCGCTCGCCTGGCTGCTCGCAAAGCCCACCGTCACCGCGCCGCTCGCCAGCGCGACGTCGGTGGAGCAACTGGAGGAGCTGATGGCGGCGCCGGGACTTGCCTTGAGCGCCGCCGACGTCGCCGCGCTCGACGACGCGTCGCAGCCGTTCGCGTGAGTTCTCGAGTGTCGGCAGACGCAGTCCCATGCGCGGGCGCTGCCGAAGCGTCGCGCATCGATTGTGCTTCCGACTGCCGTCAGACACCGACGCGATGGACGCAGCACTCGATGTGACGTTCTTCGTGGTCCACACGTGCTGGATCGCGTTCAACTGCCTTGGGTGGATCTGGCGGCGCACCCGGCCGTGGCAGCTCGCGACCGTGTCGCTGACGGCGATCTCGTGGTTCGGGCTCGGCCTGTGGTTCGGGTGGGGATACTGCCCGTGCACCGACTGGCACTGGCAGGTCCGCGAGCGCCTGGGCTTCAGCGATCCGCCCTCCTACATCCAGTTGCTCGTGCGCGAGGTCACCGGAATCCTGCTTTCGACGAACCTGGCAAACGCACTTGCCGTCGTCACGCTCATCGTCACCGGGTTGCTGGGTGCGGTCCTCACGGTGCGCGATCGCGCCGTGGCTCGCCGCGCGAGTTGACTGGGAACGGCGGTGGTGGCGTTGAAGAACGCCTGGTGCGACGCGCCAGGGGCCAGCGCCTCACGTTCTGGTCGGGGTTGTCGATGTCTAGGTCATGCGTGTGGTGGTCGTCGATGATGACAGCGGCGTGCGTGCGTTCGCCAAGCGCGTCCTGGAGTTGGCAGGCCACAGCGTAGAGGAAAGCCAGGACGGCGCTCGATTGCTTGCGCTCATCGACGCTGATCGCCCGGACGTGATTGTCACGGACATCTTCATGCCCGAGGTGGATGGTTATCAGCTGCTGCGGTTGGTCGCTGCGAAGTGTCCAGAGGTGCCGGTGGTGGTGATCTCGGGAGGGAGCGCCAGCATGGGTGATCAGCACATGAACGTCGCCCGGCTGCTCAACGCGGCCCGGGTGCTGCAGAAGCCGTTCACAGCCGCCGCGCTACTCGATGCCGTGACCTCGGCGGCGCTCGACTCTCCCGTCAGCTCTGGACGATGAGCCTCGAGCTCGACGTGGAGCGGCGTCGCCTCCACGCGGCCTGTCGATGCGGCGCGGGCGGGGGGCGCCGGCCTCCACAACCCTGAGCGCCTCGAGGCAGCGGCCTCGCCGCGGGCTCGGTGTCGATCGCAGCCGCGCGCCTCGGCACACTCGTCCCCTGGCGAAGCGGCACGGCATGTGGCAACGTCGACGCATCCTCACGTAACCAAGGGATAGCCGGGATCAGGTCAGGCCGAAGATGTCGCTTTCGGGCAATGCCGTTGTACGGGTGCTCTTGATCCATGGAGAGAGCCTGCCCGATGAGTCCGCCAATGGCCTGCGCCGGGCGCTTGACGGCTGCACCGTCGATTGGGCCGCAGACGAACGACGAGCACGCGTGCTGGTCCGCGAGCGCCCGTACGACGCGGCGATCGTCGTGGACGTCGGACCGGCAGACGCCGCCCTGATCGCCACGCTGGACGCCTCGCACATCCCCGTCGTCGTGCTCACACGCGACCCCGTCTCGAACGACGCCGAGGCGTTTGCTGCTGGTGCCAGTGACTGTCTGACGATCGGCGACGTCACGCCGTCCGTCATGCGCCGCTCCCTTCGATACGCACGCGAGCGGCACCGCGCCAGTCGGTCGCTGCAGGAATGCGAGGAGCTCTTCAGGTCGACGTTCGACCACTCTCCGGTGGGGAGCGCCTGGCTCGACCCCGACGGTCGGTGGATACGCGTCAACACGCAGTTGGAGCGGCTGTTGGGGCGCTCTGGGGGCGAACTTCTCGGTTCCTGCATCGAGGCTCTGCGCCACCCGGACGAACCGCCTTTCAGCGCGACCGGGATGCTGCAACCACGTCCATTGGGCGAGCGATGGGTGGCAGAGCGCCGGCTGCTGATTCGCGGAGGGTCGTACTTGTGGACTCAGATCGCGGTCGCACCCCGCGTCGGCAAGCCGGGGTTCATCGCCTTCATCGACGACATCAGCGCGCAGAAGCGAGCTCAGGACGAACTGGCCATGATTCTGGAGCTGTCGCCAGACATGCTCGCGGTCGCCAAGGACGGTCGCCTGATCCACGTCAACAGGGCTTTCACGACCGTGCTTGGTCATTCGCCGGAACTGCTTCTGAGCACTCCCCTCATCGACTTCGTGCACCCGGACGACCGGGCAGAAACGGTTACGGAGATCGAACGTGTCACCAGGGGCGTTGCCACCGATGGCTTCACCAATAGGTGGGTCACGAGGGAGGGGGAATACAAGTGGCTCGAGTGGCACGCGATGCAGGATCCTGCCACAGGGCTGCGCCATGCGGTCGGACGCGATCTCACCGAGCGTCATCAGCTCCGACAGCAGGTTCAGCAGATGCAGAAGATCGAAGCCATCGGCCAGCTCGCGGGCGGCGTGGCACACGACTTCAACAACGTACTCACGTCGATACTTGGCTTTGCCGAGCTCGCCGCGGGCGTCATGCCGGCCGACGCGCCGGGGCGGATGGAACTGGGGGAGGTTGCCAAGGCTGCCAATCGCGCGGCAGCCCTCACACGACAGCTGCTGGCGTTTGCCCGGCGCCAGCTGCTGCGGCCGGAGCCGCTGGATCTCGGCGCCGTCGTGCAGGGCATGGCCGCGATGCTCGTCAGGCTCATCGATGGGCAGGTGGAGTTCCACTTCGCGCGGTCGTCCGATCTGTGGGTCATCGAAGCCGACAAGGTGCAACTCGAGCAGGTCGTGCTCAACCTCGTGGTCAACGCACGCGACGCCATGCCGCAGGGCGGCCGGGTCACCGTTGAAACGCGCAACGTGCAAGTGGATGAGACGTACTGCGCGGCGCACCCGGCGATCGCGCCTGGCGAGTATGTGCTGCTGACGATCACCGACACAGGCATCGGCATGAGCGATGACGTGAAGGTGCGGCTCTTCGAGCCGTTCTTCACCACGAAGGCCAGCGGCAAGGGGACGGGTATGGGCTTGCCGACCGTCTACGGCATCGTCAAGCAGAGCGGCGGATACATCTGGGTGTACAGCGAGCAGGGTAGGGGCAGCACGTTCAAGGTGTACATGCCGCGCTCGCGACGGATGCTGCCAAGCGCGCAGGCGTCGCCCGCAAACGACGACGTGCTGAGTGGCACCGAGACGGTGCTCGTGGTCGACGACCAGGACGACATTCGCCGCGTGGCCAGCCAGGTGCTCCGCCGCAATGGCTACTCCGTTCTCACCGCATCCTGTCGCGACGAGGTGATGGCGATCGTCGCTGATCGCACCGTGCACCTGGACTTGCTGCTGGCCGACGTCGTGCTGCCAGTCGTCACGGGGCCGGAGATTGCGGCCGAGGCCATCGCGGTGAGGCCGGACCTGCGCGTTCTGTACATGTCCGGCTATACGGCGAACACCATGCTGCGCACGGGCGTCCTCGAAGCCGGAATGGCACTGGTGGAGAAGCCTTTCAGCGGGGCGGCACTCCTGCGGCACGGGCGCGACTCGCTCGACGGGCGAGGGTCGCGGCGGTGAGCGAAATCTCAGGAAAATGTGAGGGTGGTCGGGGCGACAGGATTCGAACCTGCGACTTCTCGCTCCCAAAGCGAGCGCTCTACCAGGCTGAGCTACGCCCCGACCGGAGCCTCTGATGGTACTACGCCGACGCTCGGCCGTGCGGGCGGACGGCGCGCTCGGGGAGCGCGCCCTGCCTGCTCGCGCAGCCACCGCGCGTTGACCGCGCGGTCATCGTGGCGCGTTGCGACTGCGCAGGAAGTCGGCGATCTCCGACTTGCCGAGGTACTCCGCCCAGCCGAGAGGTGTCGAGTCGTACATGCGATCCCGCACGTCCAGTCGCGCGCCATGCTCGGCGAGCAGGCGCACGACTTCGAGATGGCCCGATGCGACTGCCGAGTGCATCGGCATCGCATGCGCGTGCGCGTTCGGCGGGTTGTAGCGGTTCGGATCTTCGCCAGCCTCGAGCAGCAGGCGCAGCGCATCCGCCTGGCCGACATTGGCGGCCATCGACAGCGCGCGATGGCGATCCTCCGGAGCGGCCGTGGACAATCGCTCGCGCACGGCCTCCACGTCGCCGAGCCCAGCGGCCACCGTCAGCGTGTCCACCCGCGCACCGCGACGCACGAGCGCGCCTGCCGCATCCACGAACCCGAAGATCAGGGCCGTGTAGAGCGGCGACGTCCACGCGCCGTTCCCGAGTGGTTCCAACGAGGCGCCGTAGTCCACGAGCAGGTCGACGAGGGCGATCTGTATGCCGGCCGCCGCGGGGTGGTCGCTCGACACGAGCAGGCTCATCGTCGTGCACCTGCCGCCGTACAGGTCCGCGAGCGCATCGGGATCCGCACCGGCGTCGAGCAGCATGCGCGCCACGTCAACGGCATTCGACGGCGTCCGCTGCCGCCGACCCTCGACGCCGTTTGCCGCGACGTAGTGCAGCAAGGTCGCCCGGTGGACGGGCGGGTCGAACGGGTTGACGCGTGTCGATCGGGCATGCACGAGCGACGGGTCCTCTTCGAGCGCGCGACGAAGTATCGGGAGGTCACCGTCGATCACCGCTTCGACGACGTGCTCGAATCGTCCGACAGGCGAAGCCGGATCCTGGGTCGCCTCCGCGATCGCGACGAGACTCGGCCAGTCCAGGAAGTCGTACGCCCGCGCAAGCGCCAGCCGCGCATCGTCGAGCCCGAACCCAGCCGCATGGACCGTCCCATCATCGACCTGACGTGCCAGCCACGGCACGTCCTCGCGGCGGAAACGAGGATGGTGGCGCCGGAAGAATGCAACCCCCTGCGGCGCATTCGAGTGCAGCGCCTCGAGCGCCGTCGCAGCCTGCGCCTCGTAGGCGGCAACCGGTGCGTCGAACGGAAGCAGCGTCCCTTCCATGGGTGTCGGTCAATGATGCGTCACGTCGGGGCGATGGCGTGATGTGTCAGTCCAGAACGTGCGCTCGCGTCCTCTGCTCGTTGGATTGCGATGGCGGCCATCGACGAGGCCGCGGGTGGGCGTGCCGTTGACGGTTGCCCGGTAAGAGGTGGAGCGGATCAGGTCGGGCCCCGGAGATCCGGTCACGGCCGGGCGAACGGCCTCGGACTGGGCCACGGTCACGGCGTGCCGCCGGGTGCCGAGCCTACCGGCCGCCCCGGAGAGGCGCGCCTCCCGGTTCGGATCCGGCTGGTCCGGGCGTTTGATCAGCCAAACGCCCAGGACGCGGCCGCACGTTTCCAGCGCACGTGGCGCGGCGCGTCCATTGCCCGGGAGTGCTCATGGCTCGTGCCTGCATCGACCGCGTGCTGCCGCTCGACCTCCGCGAGGAGGCGCGCCGAGTGGCCGTCCTCGAGAACCCGCAGAACCTGCGTGATGCCGACGCGCCGGAACTCGCACTCGAGCTCGCCAAGAAGTGGAAGCCGGGTCGCACGCTGCGCATCCGCTTCCTCGAAGGCGATCCCGTGGTGCAGCGCCGCGTGCAGCAGGCCGCGATGCGGTGGACCGAGCACGCCAACATCCGGTTCGAGTTCGTCGCCAGGGGCGACGCCGAGATCCGCATCGCGTTCCGCGACGATGGCTCGTGGTCGGCCGTCGGCACCGACGCGCTCGTGACCCGCTTTTTCAGGAAGGACGAGCCGACGATGAACTTCGGGTGGTTGCACGCAGGCTCGTCGGACGAGGAGGTGTCCTCGGTGGTGCTCCACGAGTTCGGTCACGCGCTCGGCTGCATCCACGAGCACCAGAGTCCGGCCGGCGGCATCGTGTGGAACAAGGACCGCGTCTACGCCGACCTGAGCGGACCGCCCAACAACTGGGACCGGGCGACGATCGACTTCAACATGTTCGGCAGGTACGAGGCGTCTCAGTCCCAGTTCTCGGCCTTCGATCCCGACTCGATCATGCTGTACGCATTTCCGGCGTCCTGGACGGTGTCCGGTGGTGCGTCCAAGGAGAACACGACGTTGTCCACGACCGACAAGGCATTCATCGCGGCGGCGTACCCGGCCAGCGCGACGCGCTGACGGCCCCACGGAAGCCTGCCGATGCTCTCCCCGTTGCAGCGGGAGGCCCTCTGCGCGGCACTCGAGGACGTGTGCCCCACGATCGAGGCGCTCGACCGGATGCTGAAGTTCCGCGCCAACCAGCAGCGCGCCCGCATCACCCCCGCAGCGCCGCTGCCCGACATGGCCGCGCGCATCGTCGATCACGCGGAGCGCGAGTTCTGGACGACGAACCTGATTGCGGCGCTCGTGGCCCAGGCGGCGACGAACCCCTCGGTGGTGACCCTGCTCGAGAATCACCCGGGCCTCGACCCGCGCGGCGCACCAGCCGCCGTCGACCACTACACCGCAGAGATCCTCGTGGGCGGCCGCCTCTTCCTGTCGCGGCCCGCCCTGCGCCGCGTGCTGCGGGAAATCGGCGAGGGCCTGCATTCGCGCGTCCTCGTCGTCAACGGCGATCCGGTCACGGGCAAGTCCTTCACGCGCACGTTCGTCAGCTACGTGCTCGAGTTCGACCCGCCACGTCACTCCGAAGGATTCCGCACGGTCTATCTCGATCTCGACCAGCAGGGATGGACGCTCGAGACGTTCGCCAAGCAGATCGCATTCTCGCTGCTCATCGATCCCGAGACGATCCCCGCCCGTCCCGCCTCCGATCCGGAACAGGACAGCCGCTGGCTGCCGCGCCTGGTCCAGTGGCTGTGCGACGGCATCACCAATGCGGCGTACCCGGGCTGCTGGCTGATTCTCGACGGGTTCCGCGTGAGCCTGCCGGCCGAGGCGTACGACCTCATTCACATGCTGGCCGAGTTCGCCGACGTCGGCGGCAACGGGCGCTTGCGGCTGCTGCTGCTGAACTACCCGCGTCCCGACGCGCTGCTCTACAAGCACGAGGAAGTGATCACGAGTCCTCCGCTCACGCGGCCCGAAATGGAAGCGTTTCTCTGCAACGTCTTCAGGCGTTCCGGGCGGCCTGCCGACCCGGCGGTGGTGCAGACCGCACTGGACAGCGTGGTCCGGCAGGTCGAGGAACAGGTGACACGGCGGAACGTCAACGGCGACGATGCGCCGCGGCTGCGACTGCAACTCCTGAACGTCGCGCTCGGCCGCACGGCACAGCGCCTGCTCGCCGGGGTGTCCGCGTGAAACCGCACGCGGGGTGGACGCCCGAAGCGGTCTCCGAAGAGCTCGCGGGCCTGTTTGCCGACGACACGCCGTCGCCGACCACGTCGTTGATCGATGCGGCCGCCGTGCTCGCCTCGTTCGATCCAGAGACGCTCCAGCCGGTGGATGACGGGCGTGCCCTCGACGAGGGCGAACGGGCCGCAGCGCGATCCGAGCTCGAGCGCCTGGCGTTGCGGTCCTACGATGCCGATGGGCGCACCACGTGGATCCTCGACCGCGAGGCCCGTCGCGCCGCCCTGCGACGACTGGTAGCGGACGGGCGGGTGCGGGCTGCCCTCGATGCGAACCCGACGCGCCGGCGGGATCCGGTCCAGCAGATGCTCGAGACGCTCCTGCTCGAGCCCGGTGTGCCGGTGCGTCCCACCACCGCCACCGATGCGCGTGCGTGCCAGGTCGCGGCCGACTGGGTGCGGGGCATCGTCGCCGGCGTCCCTGACGAGGACGTGCTTCGCCAGGCCGCCGAGCGCGCCACACAGCTCGCGCCGTTTCGTGAGCTCGTGGGCGACTACTTCGCGGGACGCGAGCGCGAGCTCTCGGCGCTGAGCGACTACGTCGGCGTGCGCGCGGCGAGCAGCACGCTCGCGTCGCTGAACCGGGTGGTGCGCGCGGTCTTCAGCCTGCAGGCGGAGCCGCCGCTGTTCGTCTACGGGCCGGGCGGCATCGGCAAGTCCACGCTCATCGCGCGGTTCGTCCTCGAACACGTCGACCGTCCTGACGTGACACAATTTCCTTACGCATACCTGGACTTCGACCGTCCCGGACTGGTGGCCGAGGAGCCCGTGACACTGCTGATGGAGGCCTTGCGGCAGCTCGCGTCGCAGTACCCGACGCGGCGCGGACCGCTCGAAGCGCTCGGCCAGGAGTGGGGGCGCCGCATCGCGGAGATGGCCAGCAGTGCGGGGCTTGCCACCCTGCGCGAGTCGGCCGGTGTCGAAGTCGAACCGGGCAGCCCACGCCAGGGGATGAGCAGTGGCATGCGCGCCGCAGCGGCCGACGTGCGCCCGCCGCGGTACGAATCGCTGTGGTCGCGCCTGCGCCTGAGCGATCGTGGGTACTTCCTCGAGACGTTCGCGCACGAGACCCGCCAGCTGCCGGGCGCGGAGTCGCAGCCGATGCTCCTCGTGCTCGACACCTTCGAGGAGGTGCAGCTGCGGCACGCGTCGCACGAGGACGAGGTCTTCCGGTTCCTCGACCAGCTGCAGTCGATGCTGCCGTTCCTCCGCGTGGTCCTGTGCGGCAGGGTGCCGCCGGCGCGGCACGCCATCCGGCCGCTCGAGCTCGCGACGTTCGATCTCGAGTCGTCCACGGCGTTCCTGACGGCGCGGGTGCGCATCTCGCGCGAAGGCGCCGAGACGGTGGCGCGGCAGATCAGCGGGTCGCCGCTCACCCTGCGGCTCGCCGTCGACCTGTTGCGCCGCGCGCACGACACGCCGGGCGGGCTCAGCGACCTGCGCGCCGTGCTCGGCGACCTCCGTCGCGGCAGCGTCGAGGCGCAGCTCTACACGCGCGTGCTCGAGCACATCACCGATCCCGACGTCCGGAAGCTCGCGCATCCCGGGCTGCTGCTCCGCCGGATCACGCCCGGCATCATCCAGTACGTGCTCGCCAGGCCCTGCGGCCTCGACGTTGGCGATCGGGCAACGGCGCTGCACCTGCTCGAGAAGCTGCGGCGCGAGGTCGTGCTCGTCACCTCTCGGGCGCCCGAAGTCCTCGTTCATCGTCCCGAGCTCCGCGCGGTGATGCTCGGCCCATTGCGGGAGGACGATCCCGGGCGTGCCAGGCAGGTGAACGAGGCGGCGGTGGTGTTCTACGAGTCGCAGCCTCCCGATCCGGAGACCCGTGCGGAGGAGATCTACCACCGGCTGCTGCTCGGGCACGATCGCGCGACGCTCGACGCGCGCTGGATGGACGGCGTCGAGCACTATCTCGCCACGGCGGTGCAGGACCTGGCGCCGCGTGCCCAGGGCTACCTCGCCGGTCGCATGCCGCTCACCCTCGCTCCGGACGTGTGGCCGGCCGTGGATCTCGTGGACTGGGAGCGCTACGCCACGCGCGAACTGCGCGAACTCCTCCGCCTCGGGAACCTGAACGCGGCGCTCGGGCTGCTCGACATGCGCGAGCAGTTCTCGGATCCCCAGCTCAAGGTGCTGCAGGTCGAGCTGCTCGTCCGCACCGGCAACATGGTGTCGGCCGAGCAGGTCGCCGTGGAAACGCTCGCGCGTGTGCCCGCCGACTCGCAGGAGGCAGGAGCGCTGCGGGCGCATCTCGCGTCCATCACGCTGGAGAGCGACGCCGCCAGCGCAGGAGCGGCGGCGCAACCAGCGGTCGTGCCCCGCAGCGGTGCGCCCGTCCCGCGCGGCGGCAGTGCGACGGGTGAGGCCAGCACGTCGTCCATCCCGCCCGACGTCGTCCGGACGCTTGGCGAGGCGCTCGCCGATGCCTACCGCGACGACTCGCGGCTGCGCGAGATGCTCGAGCGCTACGGCCTTGGTGCGCTCGCGCGAGACGAGGGCACGGCTGGTGGGCACGACAGCGCTGCGCTGGCGGCTACGGTCTGTGCGCGCGCGGCCAGGCAGGGCCTCCTGGGGCCGCTCGTGTTCGCCGCCCGCCGGTCGGCGCCGTCCAACGGGCGGCTCTGGGCCGTGGCCGACGTCGTCGGGCTCCTGCCGCGAGGCCTCGCCGACATGAAGGAGGTGCAGGGCACCGTCCTTCCGGACCGCCGCCAGCACGAGGTCCGCGAAGCGCTGACGCGCCTCGAGGCGCAGGTATGCCGCATATGGACCGGTGGGAGCCGCCCCGTCGCGACCACGGGATTCCTCGTCGGGACCGATCTCGTGCTCACGACGACGACGCTGCTTGCCGATCAGCGGCTGCACGCACGCCCGGGAGGGGGAGTCGACGTGCGCGCGACGTTCGACGCGGCGGTGACCGACACACCGGTGGCCATGCACGGGCGTAGCGTGGGCATGGCCCGCGACTGGATCGTGGCCGAGGGCGGGCTCGATCTGGGTTACCTGCTCGTGCGGCTCGCCGAACCAGTCGGGTTCGATCCCGGCGCCGACAGGGGCCGGCGTGGATGGATGCGGCTGATGGCGAGCCCGGACCGCGAGCGCGGTACCGGCGTGGCGATGTTCCGGTACGACACCCGCCAGGCACTCGTGTTCTCGGCGTCGCCGGCCGGGCTCCGCGGGCGGGACGCGACCGGCATGCGCCTGCAGTACGAGATCGACGGTGATGCCGGCGGTTCTGGAAGCCCGGTCTTCGACGCTCGGCTCGAGGTGATCGCCATGCACGTCGCGCGAGCCCGCGGACTGATCGCCAACCTGCCGGGACGCCGGCTTCGGGAAGGCGTGGCCATCACCCACCTGCTCGCGGACCTCGAGCATCGTGGCATCGCCCTGTCGCCTGCGGACGCGCAGAAGCCCTGACGTCACGCGCGCAACGACCTCCGGATCCTGCAGCCCATGAGCACACTGAATGGCGCCCAGTACGAAGCCCTGGTCAATGCCCTCGTCGATGCCTTCCAGAGCGAGACGGCGCTGGCCATGATGCTGAAGTTCCGCCTCGACAGGACGCTTGCGGCTATCGTCGCGCCCGGTTCGCTGACCGACCAGGCGTTCTACCTCGTGCAGGCGAGCGAAGCCGAGGGCTGGACCGGCGATCTCGTCGAGGCCGCCCGCAGGAGCCGCCCCCGCAATCCGAGCCTGCTCGCCCTCGCGCAGTCGATCCAGCTGCCGACCTCGCAGGTGCCGCCGGAGCGCGAACTCGAACGGATCATCAAGGAGACCAATCGCTTCCACGACATCGCCGACTGGCGCGAGAAGATGGCCGCCATCGAGCTGCAGGTCTGCCGCATCGTGATCAACAGCAACAAGGGCGAGATGTTCGGGACGGGCTTCCTTGTCGGTCCCGACGTCGTCCTGACGAACCACCACGTCGTCGAGGCGGTGATCCTCGGGGAGAAGGGTGAGGCGACGGCGAAGGGACGGTCGGCGCGCGCGACCGACGTGTCGTGCCAGTTCGATTTCAAGAAAGCAGCAGGTTACCTGAACAAGGGCATCACGGTGGGCCTGGCGTCGGACTGGCTCATCGACAGCAGTCCCATCAGCCCGGTGGATCTCGTGGCGGATCCCGGGGCACGGCAACCCGATCCCTCGCACCTCGACTACGCGCTGTTGCGCCTGGCACGCAAAGTGGGCAGCGAACCCGTGAAGGGCGAAGGTGAACGGGCGGAGCGCGACGCCGAGCCGCGTGGGTGGATCCGGGTGCCGACGGGTGCGGCGGAGTTCGAGCCGTCCACGCCCATCTTCATCGTCCAGCACCCGGATGGCGCGCCGCTGGTGTTTGCACTCGACACCAACGGCCTCATCGGCCTGAACGGCAATGAGACGCGCGTGCGTTACAGCACCAGCACGCTCGGCGGATCGTCCGGGTCGCCGTGCTTCGACCAGGGCTGGACGCTCGTGGCGCTGCACCACACGGGCGATCCGAACTTCGACCCGCTGCACAAGCCGTCGTACAACGAGGGGATCCCGATCGGCGCGATCAGGGGGCTGCTGAAGTCACGCGGCCTGGAGGGCGTGATCGATCAGCTCCCGCCTGCATGATGCCGATTCCGGAGCACGACCTCCGGGTCGTCGCATTCATCCCGTCTCGACACGGCGGATGACCCACCGGCCGCGTCCTGTCTGCTCCAGTTCGAACTCCCATTTCTCCCGCCGCACCCGCGTCGAGTGATCGCCCACGCGCGGACGGTACCGCAGCGTGCCATCGCAAACGGCCCTTGCCCGCGCGCCGCTTCGTTCGATGCGACACGGCGCGAGGCGCAGCCGCTGCTCGCGCAGCTCGGTGAACGTGCGCGTGAGCACACCGGCGTTCGCCGTCGGCCAGACCGCTCGCGTTGCCGACGAGTCCATGCGCGTCCAGGCGGCCTCGAACGAACGCACCGCCCTGCGCACCGGCGCGGTGTATGGGTCGGGCGGCCTCGGGACCTGCCGCGGTCTGACGGCATCGCTCGCCGCCGCTGCGCCTGCCGGGGCGGGCGTTGCCGCGGCGGCATCTGTCGTCGTGGCCGGAGTGGCTACAGCCTCGCGGCTGTCGGCGTGCGCCGACCGCATGTGTGGCGGCGACTCCGGATCGGCCTCTGAGCCAGCTGACTCCGCGCTCGCCGCGGTATCGCCCGGGAAGGCCGCCGCAGCGGTTGCCGGCACCAGCCTGGGCTCGGTCCCGTTGTCGGGCACGGCGTGCTCGAGGAGCGAGGCGGTCGTCTCACCGCGCAGCAGCGCGCGCATGGCGAGGAGTTGCGCCGCTTCCGGTGAGGACGCGCTCCGGGCGTGGGCGACGATGCCGTCGCGGGGGGAGAAGGAGAGGATGTCGCCCAGGTCCGGCATGGCGCCGCCGACGAGCACGCCGAGCCCGAGCAGCACGAGGTGGTCGGCGCGGGTCCGGCGTGGCCTGGCAGTGGCCACCCCGAGCGCCGCGGGCGCGAACGTGGCATGGCGACGTCGGACGTGGACTTGCGAAGGCAGGGCAGCCGGCCTGGACCCGTGCGCTGCCGGCTCGACTGCGGGCGGCGCCGCAGGGTTGCTCTCGTCGCCCGGTGTCACGGCGCCGGCGAACTCCATCACGTCGATGGCGGCGAGATCGGTGCTCGACGGCGGCCAGCTGAAGGAGGAGTCACCTTCGCGCGGTCCCGTGCTCATCATGTGCCTCCCAGGGGTACATGCCCGCCGGCCGCTGGTGCAAGTCACGCACCTTCGCAAGCACCCGCTCTGCGTAGGCCACTACCACCCGCGCGGCGGTCACTGCAGCGGGTGAAGTTGCCTGCGTGTCTGCGACGTGAACAGGCCCGACGCACGCAGCTGGTCGTTGTCTGGCGGCGTTCCGCAAACACGCCGGAGGCGTTGCGTGCAAGGAGGCGCGAGGCTCGAGCGCCTCACGGCGCGAGGATGCTCTCGATGATCCAGCCCTCGCCGGTTCTCTGCATCATGAAGCGCCAGCCGCCGTGCCGCGTGCGCGTGGAGTGCTCACCGACGCGCGGGCGGTACCGCAGCGTGCCGCGGCACGACGCAGTGGCGGCGTCGTCGGCCGTGTGGACCACGCAGTCGCGGAGCGTCAGCCTTTGCTCACGCAGCCCCGTGAACGCCTGCACGAGCTGCTGGCGTTCGACACCGCGCCACACGGCACGCGTGGCCGTGGCGTCCATGCGGCTGTACGCCGCCGCGTAGCGACGAATGCTGTCGAGCACGGCCGAGGTCGTCTCGGCCGTCGGGTCCCGATCGCGCTGGACAGTCGTCGGCACCCGGCGCGCCGGACCGCGGGAGGCCTGCCCCCCGGGCCCCACGCGTACGTCGCGCTGTGGCGGGTCGGCTTCGCGCTCCAGCCTGGCGTCATCGCCGTGACTCGCAGGGACCGGCGATTCGGCGAACGACGCCGCAGCCGACGTCTCCGTCTCCGGGGCGTCACGCCGCACGCCATGGCTCACCTCGGCGGCGGAGGCTGGGGCCGCCGGGTGAGGCGGCATGGTCTCTGTCGTGGCGCGCGGGAGGGGCGTCGCGTCAGCGGGCCGAGGTCGTTCAGGCAATGCAACGGTCGCCAGGGCCGCGCCTACGAGGAATCCGACCGCCACGAGCGAGACGCGCTCGAAAGTGGCCGTTCTGGTGGCATGAGCCGGCGCGGCCACCGGTCCCGGTGCGATGGGGGGCGGCGCCACGAGGTCGGGATCGCCCGGCGCGGCAAAGCCGTCCGCGATCAGCGGCAGATCTTCGAGCAGGGGCGCTGGCCACGGGTCGATGCGTCGGGGCTCGACGAGCCGCGGTCTCGGGCGCCACACGGCCCGGTCGTCGGACACACCGACGGCTTCGAGGACCTCGATCGCGTCGAGGTCCGCGGACGGAACCGGCCAGATGAAATCGACGTGACGCATCCTGCGGTGCATCGACCTGCTCGTGCCTGGTGACTGGAGGGAAGCGCCAACATAGCACGCCGGCTGCCGGCGTGGCGCGAAATGTCGCGCGTCGCTCGTCCGGCACCGTCAGCCTGGAAGCGGCGGCCTGGCAATACCAGTCAGGGGATTGTCCCGGCTGTGCCTCCGAGGGACCGCCTCACGCCGTCTGCCGGTACCCTGCGGAGACACGCTGCATGCACACCGCGACAGTGCCGTTGCCGGGCGCGGACGCCGAGAAAGCGCCGCCAGGGGACTACAGCCTCGTGGGCCGCGACACCGCCCTCGCGATCGAGCGCGGGCTGGCCGACGCCGACTGGTACACCTCGCCGGTGCCGCGCGAGGCCATGCGTGAACTGCTGGAGCGCCGCGACGGCCCGGCCATCCGCGACACGGCGCTCTACGTCGCCCTCCTGGCCGTCAGCGGCTACGCCACCTTCGCGCTCTGGGGGTCATGGCTGGCCCTCGTGCCGATGCTGGCGTACGGCGTTCTCTACGCGTCGGCCTCGGACGCGCGCTGGCACGAGGCCGGGCACGGCACGGCGTTCCGCACCGACTGGATGAACGACGCGCTCTACGAGGTCGCCTCGTTCATGGTGCTCCGCGAGTCCGTCCCCTGGCGATGGAGCCACACGCGCCATCACAGCGACACCATCATCGTCGGCCGCGATCCGGAGATTGCGGTGCCGCGCCCGCCCGACCTGCTCGAGATGTTCCTCAAGTGCTTCAACTACCGCGCCGCGCGGCGGTACCTGAGCCATGTCACGCTGCACTCGCTCGGCCGCGTGACGGCCGTCGAGGCGACGTTCATCCCGCCCTCGGAGTACCGGAAGGTGTTCGTACGGGCGCGCGTCTACCTCGCCGTAATGCTCGGCGTCGGCGCGTTCTGCATCGGCTACGGGACGTGGCTGCCGCTCGTCTTCGTCTTCGGCCCGAACGTGTATGGGGCGTGGCTGATGGCGATCTACGGCTGGACGCAGCACGCGGGGCTGGCCGAGAACGTGCTCGACCACCGGCTGAACTGCCGGACGATCCACATGAACCCGGTGCACCGGTTCCTCTACTGGAACATGAATTACCACCTCGAGCACCACATGTTCCCGATGGTGCCCTACCACCAGCTGCCGCGGCTGCACGCGATCGTGCGGCACGACTGCCCGGCGCCGTACCCGAGCCTGCTCGCCGCGTACCGCGAGATCATCCCCGCGGTGCTCCGGCAGCGGCGCGACCCGGGATGGTTCGTGCGCCGCACCTTGCCGGCTGGGGCGCGGCCGGTCGGCACGAGGCCGACAGCCCCGGTGCGCACCGCCGAGGGTCGTGCGCCGGTCGCCGGCTGGATCGACGCCTGCGCGAGTGCGGAGCTTGCAAGGGAGGACGTGCTGCGGTTCGACCATGCGCAACACACCTACGCGATCTACCGCGACGACGAGGGCCGGGTGCACGCCACCGACGGCATGTGCACGCACGGCCACACGCACCTTGCCGACGGCCACGTGGCCGGCAGGGTCGTCGAGTGCCCGAAGCACAACGGCCGATTCGACGTCGCGACCGGCGAGGCGCGCAGGCTCCCGGCCTGCATCGCGCTGCGCACCCATCGGGTGAAGGAGGAGGCGGGCCGCATCCTCCTCGACGTCTCGCGACGCTCGGAAGGCGGCTGCGCGGCGCGCACGCACACGCTGGAGGTGGTCGCCAACGAGAACGTCGCGACGTTCATCAAGGAACTGGTGCTCATGCCGCTGGCGCCCGACGACGAGGCACCTCCGTTGACGTACCTGCCGGGACAGTACCTGCAGGTGCACGTGCCCGCGTATGGCGAACTCCGATTCAGCGCTCTCGATGTCGCCGAACCGTACGCCTCGGCGTGGCGTGCCCACCACCTCTTCGAGCTGGAGTCACACAGCGGTCTCGAGGTGAAGCGCAACTACTCGATCGCCAGCAATCCGGCCGGAGAGGGAAGCCATCGTTTACGCTTCAACGTGCGCATCGCGCTGCCGCCGACCGGGCTCGTCTGCCACGCCGGCATCGGATCGTCGTGGGTGTGGAGCCTGAAGCCGGGCGACGTCGTCACGGCCAGTGGGCCGTTCGGCGACTTCCTGCTTCGTGACGGGGACCGCGAGATCGTCTACGTCGGCGGGGGAGCCGGCATGGCGCCGATCCGCGCGCACATCGCGTACCTCTTCGAGACGCTGAAGACCACACGGAAGGTGACGTACTGGTACGGCGCGCGCTCGCGGCAGGACGTGTTCTACGAGCGATACTTCCGGGCGATCGAAGCGCGCTTTCCGAACTTCCGGTTCCACGTCGCGCTCTCGGCCCCACTGCCCGGGGACGGCTGGACCGGCCCCGTTGGCCTGATCCACGACGTCGTCGGTCGCGAGCACATGGCCGGCCGTGCCGACGCCGCAGCGGCGGAGTACTTCCTCTGCGGCCCGCCGCTGATGGTCCACGCGATGCGCGACATGCTGCGCCACACGTACGGCGTCGCCGCGGGCGACATCGTGACCGACGAGTTCTGAGCCTGGTGCGATGACAGCAAGGCTGCGACGACGACCCTGTCGGGTGCGGGCCGGCGAATCACTCCGTGTCCCAGGGCGACCGCCCCGCGGGTCCGGTGAGCAGCCCGTTGGCGGGTTCGTCGTTCGTGAACCGTTCGGCCGCGGGATCCCATTTCAGCAGCGCGCCGTTCCGCTTCACGCCGATGTGGGCGAGGTGGCAGATCGAGATCGTGCGTTGCCCGACCTCCGCGTCTTCCATCGTCTGGCCGCGACGCCTCACCGCCTCGATGAAGTCGACGCGTTCGCTGCGCAGCGGGAACCGCACGGCCGCCGGGCCCAGCGTCATGGCCAGGATGTCGGGGCGACTCGCCTCGAGCAGCTCCGGGTGCGCCGCCGACTTCGCGTAGTTGACCTGCAGCCAGCCGGCATCGCCCTCGAAGCGGATCTGCGGCTGCGCCATCGTGTAGAACATCTCGACACCGTTGGCGAAGCAGTAGCGGGCGTCAAAGGTTGCGAGCACGTCCCACACGGGGTCGTCGTGCCAGGCCCCGGTGGCCTGGACTTCGATCGGACCGGTGCGCTCGGTGCCGTTGGCCCACTGGCAGATGTCCACCAGGTGCGCGCCCCAGTTGGTCAACATGCCGTCGGCGTACATCGTGCTGCGGAACCAGCCCGGTCGGCTCTTCAGGTCGCGCGGCGGGTGTACGCGCTTCTGCATGTACGGCACCTTCGGCGCCGGACCGAGCCACAGGTCGTAGTCGAGGTCGGGGGGCGCCACCGTCGCCGTCGCGGCCTCCGGCGGGAACTCCTCCCGAGGGGACGAGACGCGAATGGTCCGCAGCGTGCCGATGGCGCCGTTGCGGACCAATTCGGTGGCGCGATGGAACCGCTCGAGCGAACGGAACTCGCTGTCGACGCGGAACACGCGCCGGTGCCGGGCCACGGCGTCCACCAGGCGCCGGCCTTCGGCGACGTACCGTGTGATCGGCTTCTCGAGCGAGACGTCCTTGCCGGCCTTCAGCGCCCGCAGCGCCATGGGCACGTGCCAGTGATCGGGCGTCGAGATCATCACCGCATCCACGTCGGCACGCGCCAGCACCTCGCGGAAGTCCCGGTGCACTGCGCAACCTTTCCACGTGCCGGATTTCGCCTCGCTGGCGTACGCCGCCTCGACGAGCGCCCGTGCCTGCTCCATGCGCCAGCGATCGACGTCGCACACGGCGACGACCTGCACGCCCGGCACCGCCATGAACTCCGGGATGTTCAGCGACTGTGCCTGCCGCCCCGTGCCGATGAACGCGAGCGCGACCCGGTTGCTCGGCGCCTGCGCGCCGAACAGGCGCGAGGACAGCGTCGTGGGCGCAGCGGCGGCGGCCGCCAGCAGCCCTGCGGATTGGAGGAACGTACGGCGGTGCATGGTGGCACCAAGGGTAGCCGGAACGCGGGCCGTCGCAATTCTCTTGAATGTGCCGCAGAAATTTGTTGAATGGTGCGGCTATGCCTCGTCCCGATCGGCGGCATCTCTACCTGCCGGCGCGCGATCGCTCGTTCTGGAGAGCCCGCGACGGCGACGCGTCGCCGCTGCTGTATCTCGCGTGGGGCACGCGCGACTTCCAGCGGCAGCCCATTCCCGCGAGCCGTCACGAAGGATGGGTGTGCGTGCTCGTCGAGGAAGGCAGCCCGATCCTCGTCGTGAGGCGGCGGTCGATGCCGATCGCGGCCGGCACCGTGGCCATCGTCGGCCCCGATTGCCCGTTCGGGTGGTGCGGGGCGGCGTCGGCCACGTCGAAGTTCCGGTTGTGGATGTGGCGATCGCTTTCGTGTGCGGAGCAGGCCGACCTGCGCGCGTCGTTCTTCGTGCGCCGCCTCGGTCGGGAGGCACGACGCCCGCTCCTGCTGCTGCACGATCTCTGTCGCGGTGAGGTGCTGCGTCCGTCGGGGCCGGCGCCCGCGTACCTCGAGGGCTGCCAGATGCTGTTGGACGAGACCGTGCAGCGCGCCGTACTCGAGACCGCCGCGGACGCCAGCGGAAACGGCGACCTCGTGGCGATCGCCCGCTCATGGATCGACGCCCATCTCGACAGCCGGGAGCCCATCGCGCGCCTGTGCGACTACCTCAACGTGTCGCAGTCGACGCTGTACCGTGTGTTCGCGGCTGGCGAGGGGATCAGCCCGCTCGCCTACTTCCACCGCACGCGCATGCGCCGAGCGCGGGAGTTGTTGGACGGCCGCGCCTTGTCGGTGAAGGAGGTGGCGCACGCGCTCGGCTACGAGCACGCCAGCGATCTCAGTCGCGCGTACGGCCGGCACTTCGGCGTCAGTCCGACGCAGGCGCGCCACACTGGAAAGCCCTGAAGCCCACAACGCTCGAGAGGAGTCCCGCATGTCCGACCGTTCCGACCGCACACCTCACGTCACACCGCGTCGTTCGTCCCGCCGGGCGGCGATGGCTGCAGGCCTTGCGACGCTTGCCGGCGCCTCGTCGGCCGCGGCGTCGACACAGGCTGCAGCGCAACCTGCAGCGACACCGGCCGCACAGGCCGCGGCCCGGGCGAGCGCCGGCTGGACACCGAAGAAGGTGGCCATCACCAGGCGCGACCGCGCCAAGCCCAATCCGCTGATCTCGCACTGCATCCGCTCGGGGCCGCTGCTGTTCCTGGCGGGCATCGGCGGCTGGTACGCCGAGGACCGCCCCGAGCCCGGCGATGCCAGGGTGCAGATCGACAGCGCGCTGAAGGCGATGCGGATGATCCTCGAGCAGGCCGGGTCGTCGATGGCCAACGTGCTGAAGGTGCACATGACCATCGCCGAGCCGAACCGCAACCTGCCGCTGATAAACGAGGGCTACCGCGGGCACTTCCCGGACCCGCCACCGGCGCGGTCCTACAGCGGCTGCGGCGTGGACCAGATGGGCCGCGATGGCGTACTGGTCCAGGTGGACTGCGTGGCGTACGTGGAGTAGCGCGCTACGACTCCTTCGGCGCCCAACCGGGCTCGTAGTCGCGGCCCCACGACTTCATCGCGTCCTCGTCACCCTGGATGCGGCCGGTACCGGGATCGCAGGTCAGCGTGCGGCCGGTCTTCCAGGCGATGTTGCCCAGGTGCGCCATCATCGTGCTCGTGTGGCCGCCGTCGATCGGCGTGGCGAGCGTCGCCGTGCCGCGGATGCCTTCGACGAAGTTCGTCGTGTGCAGCGCATCGAGGCGCACCGCGGGTCCGACCTGGCTGGTCACGGCCCCGGGATCGGTCTTGACCTGCTCCACCTGCGCGCCCTTGAGGTCGTAGATCGTGTAGCCGTCGCCGTCGATCAGCAGCGACCCGTTCTCGCCATGGAACGTGACGCCCACGCCGAGGCCCTGCGGCCTCCAGCCGTTGCTGCTCATCGACTCCCACGTGATCATCTTCTCGCCCGGGTATTCGAGCGTGATCATCTGCGTGTCGGGGAATTCCCAGTCGTCGTCGTAGTGGTATCGTCCGCCGGCCGACGTCACGCGCGACGGGTGCTCGACCTGCAACCCCCAGCGGGCGAGGTCGAACATGTGGGTGCCGTTGTTGGCCGACTCACCGGTGCCCCAATGCCAGCGCCAGTGCCACTCGTAGTGCACGAGGTTGTCGACGAACGGCCGCCGCGGTGCCGGTCCCTGCCACAATTCGTAGTCGAGCCACTCGGGCACGGGCACGGGCTGGCCCTTGCCGATCGACGCGCGCGTGTTGGCGTACCAGGTGCGCGCCGCGTAGACACGACCGATGCGGCCCTCGTGCACCAGCGCGATTGCCTTCTTCACGTTGGGCCAGGAGCGGCGCTGGTTGCCCATCTGCACGACCTTGCCGGATTTCTTCCAGGCCTCGACGAGGAGCTCGCCCTCGCGCGCGTTGTGGCTGGCCGGCTTCTCCACGTACACATGCTTGCCGGCGTCGAGGGCCATGATCGCCGCCGGTGCGTGCCAGTGGTCGGGAGCGGCGATGACGAGCGCGTCGACGTCGGGCGATTCGAGCACCTTGCGGATGTCGGGGATCAACGCCGGCGCCGCCCCGCCCCCTTTGGCCACCGCGGCCGCCGTCTTCTCGCCCGCCCGCCGGTCGACGTCGCAGATCGCGGTCACGGTCGCGCCGGGCGTGCTCAGGAACGCACGCGCGAGCTGGGCGCCGCGGCTGTTGACCCCCATGATGGCGACGCGGACGCGGTCCGAGGGCGCCCCGGGCTGCATGTGGAGCGCCGGAGCCGCCGAAGCGACCGCGGGCGCGACGAGCCCCGCGCCGGCCACGGCGGAGGCGGTTTTCAGGAACGAGCGGCGATCGAGGGGAGAGCGCATGGGCATAACGATAACGC
>JAEYZV010000100.1 GCA_023427865.1 Acidobacteriota bacterium | reverse complement strand
GTCCAGCGCTGCGCGCCCGCGCCGGGAGTGGCGTCGGGGGGCGGGCTCGCCGCGCCCGCTCGGGCGGCCGCAACACCGCCGGACGACGTGTCCACGTTCTCGAGGTAGAACGCCACGTCGCGCATCGACTCGGGCCGATCGCCGGGCGCCTTCTGGAGACAGCGCTCGACCAGTCGGGCCAGGGGCGGCGGTACCGCCGGTGCCAGGCGCGCCAGACGTGGCGGGTCGTCGCGCATGATGGCCGTGAGCGTCTCGGCCGGCGTGTCCCTGGCAAACGGATGACTGCCGGTCAGCATCTCGTGGAGCACCACGCCGAACGCGAACACGTCGGAGGCCGCCGACGCGGGCTCGCCGCGGGCGACCTCCGGGGCCATGTAGCCCACCGTCCCCACGAGCACGCCGGGCGACGTCTCGACGATCGTCTCGAGCCCACCGAGCGGCGCGTGTCGCGCCAGCCCGAAGTCCAGGACCTTCACGCGCCGGTCGCGCGTCACGAACAGGTTCTCCGGCTTGAGGTCGCGATGCACGATGCCGCGGGCGTGCGCGGCGCCGACACCGCGCGCCACCTGGACGGCGATGTCCAACACGGTGGGCACCGGCAGCCGCGGCTGCCGGGCCAGGCACTCGCGCAGCGTCTCGCCCTCGAGCAGCTCGGTGACCGTGTACGCGATGCCGCCCTGGTGCCCCACGTCGTGCAGCGAGACGATGTTCGGGTGATTGAGGGCGGCCACGGCCCTGGCCTCGCGCTCGAAACGCGCGACGAGTTCCGGGGTGTCGGCAAGGGCCGGGGCGAGCACCTTGATCGCGACGTCACGGCCGAGCCTGGCATCGTGCGCGCGATAGACCTCGCCCATGCCGCCCCGCCCGAGCAGGGTGACGACCTCATAGGGGCCGATGCGAATTCCTTCGGTGAGCGGCATCGTGTGTCGCGGGCGGCCGTCGGCGGCCCCACTCTACCAACGCCGGGCCGATGTCCGGCCGCACGGGGCCGCGGCGGGAGGCGCGGAATTTCAGAATTTCAGAATTTCAGAATGGCATCACCTGCAATGGGGCCTCGAAGGTTGGCGGTGGTGAGGCAACTCTGAAATTCCGCAATTCCACAATTCTGCAATTCTCCGGCGCCTCCCTTGCAACGACACCGCCTGATCGCGGCACGGCCGCGGCAAGGGGTGTCGCCATGCACGTCAGTCCGTCTCGATTCCACGCGGCCATCGTCGGCGCCATGCTGGCGCTCTCGGCGGTGCCGGCGGCCGCGCAGTACTTCGGGCAGAACAAGGTCCAGTACGAGCAGTTCGACTTCCGGGTCGCGAAGACCGAGCGCTTCGACATCTACTTCTACCCGCAGATCGAGCAAGGCGTGGACGTCGCCGCGCGACTCGCGGAGCGCTGGACCACGCGCCTCGAACGCATGCTCGAGCATCGGCTCAGCAGCCGCCAGCCCCTCGTGCTCTACGCCTCCTCGGCGCATTTCCAGCAGACCACCGTGATCCCGGGCGGGATCGGCGAAGGCACCGGCGGCGTGACCGAGGGCCTGCGACGCAGGGTCGTGATGCCGTTTGCCGGCCCGCTCGGCGACACCAACCACGTCCTCGGCCACGAACTCGTACACGCGTTCCAGTACGACATGTCGGAACAGCGCGTCCGCGAAGCCGGCAGCGCGAACCGCGTGAGCGGTCTGCAGACGCTGCCGCTGTGGTTCGTCGAGGGGATGGCGGAATACCTGTCCATCGGCCGGAGGTCGTCGCTGACGACGATGTGGGTTCGCGACGCCATCCAGCGCGAGAAGCTGCCGACGATCGAGCAGCTGTCCGACCCGCGATACTTCCCGTATCGCTGGGGTCATGCGCTGTGGGCGTACATCGGCGGGCGCTGGGGCGACCGTGCCGTGGGCGACCTGCTGGCCTCGGGCATCATGCTCGGCGATCCCGCCAAGTCGTTCGAGGCCGTGCTCGGCATCACGCAGGAACAACTGACCGAACAGTGGCATGCGGCCCTGCAGCAGGCCTATCGCAACGTGGGCGAGCAGTCATCGGCGCCCGAGCGGTTCGGCCGGCTGCTCACGCCGAAGGAGGAGCTCGGCGGCGACATCAACGTCTCGCCGTCGTTGAGCCCCGACGGGATGAAGGTCGCGTTCCTGTCCGAGCGCAGCCTGCTCTCGATCGACCTGTTCGTGGCCGACGTGGACACGGGCCGGGTGCTGCGCCAGCTCACCCGGACGGCCGTGGATCCGCACCTGAACAGCCTGCAGTTCATCGCTTCGGCGGGCACCTGGGATCCGACCGGCACCAGGCTCGCGGTCGCGGGCGTGCGCAACGGACGTCCGCACCTGCTCGTGTACGACGTGAACAGCGGCGACAAGGTGCGCGAGCAGGAACTCGAAACGGTGGACGCCGCCTTCAATCCGGCCTGGTCTCCTGACGGGCGCACGATTGCGTTCATCGGCATGCGGCAGGGCTTCACCGACCTGTTCGCGTTCGATGTCGAACGCGGCGCGGTGGAGCAGTGGACCTCCGATCCGCACACGCAGCTGCATCCGGCGTGGTCGCCTGACGGCCGCACGATTGCGCTGGCGTCGGGTCGCTTCACCACCGAGCTCGACACGCTCGAGATCGGGGAACTCCGTCTGGCGTTGTTCGACGTCGCGAGCCGGCAGGCGCGTGAAGTCGCCGCGTTTCCGCGTGGCAGGCACATCAACCCGCAGTGGAGCGCCGATGGCCGCAGCCTGTACTTCGTGGCCGAGCCCGACGGCATCGCCAATGTCTTCCGCATGGCGCTCGACGGCGGCGCGCCCAGGCAGGTGACCGACCTCTACACGGGCGCCAGCGGCATCACCGAGACTAGCCCCGTGATCTCGACCGGCGCCAAGACCGACCGCGTCATCTTCACGGTCTTCGAGGACGGCAATCAGCGGCTGTACGTGGCCGAGCAGCCGGAGGTACTCGCCGGACGCACATTCACGGCCGCGCCCGGCACCGACGCCGCGCTCCTCCCCCCGGTGGGGGCGGAACCCGGGCAGGTCACGCAGCTGCTGCAGAACCCGACGCTCGGGTTGCCCCGCACCGACGCCATCCAGGAGGTCGCTCCCTACCAGCCGCGGCTGCAACTCGACTTCGTGGGGCAGCCGACGCTGTCGGTCGGCGCGGATCGGTGGGGCGCCTTCGGCGGCGGCGGCATCTCGTTCTTCATGAGCGACATGCTCGGCTACCACAACCTCGGCGTGATGCTGCAGACCCTGACGACCTTCGACGGCGACTTCAGCGCCAGCGACCTCGGTGGGGCGGTGATGTACCAGAACCAGAAGAACCGATGGACGTGGGGCGCGGCTATCGATCAGTCACCGTACCGCGGCGGGTACGTGTCGGCCGTGAACACGGTGATCGACGGGCGGCCGGTCAACGTGCAGGAAGCCATCATCTACCGGCAGGCCGACCGCGGCGCCACCGGCATGGTGGCGTACCCGTTCAGCCGTGCGCAGCGCATCGAGTTCTCCGGGTCGTATCGCAACCTCGCGTTCTCGCAGAAGTCGCACCTGACCGCCTTCGCGCTGGACACGGGCGAGATCCTCCTGGACCAGGAACAGGATCTCGGCAACCCCGAGTCGCTGAACATGGGGCTGACGAGCGCGGCGCTCGTGTACGACACCTCCTCGTTCGGCGCCACGAGCCCCATCCTCGGGCAGCGATACCGCTTCGAGGTGTCGCCGGTGTTCGGCGACATCCGCTACACGGGGCTGCTCCTCGACTACCGGCGGTACTTCATGCCGGCCCGGTTCTACACGTTGGCGACGCGCGTCATGCACTACGGGCGCTACGGAGACGGCGGCGAGGATCCACGCTTGTCGCCCCTGTACCTCGGCTACCCGTCGCTGGTGCGCGGGTACGACGTCGGGAGCTTCGACGAGCGGGACTGCCCGCCGACACCGGACGGCCGGTGCGTGGCGTTCGACAGGTTGACCGGGAGTCGCATGGCCGTCGCCAACGTCGAGTTCCGCTTCCCCCTGCTGCGCCCATTCGGGGCGTCGCGCGGCATGTATGGCCCCATCCCCGTGGAGGTCGCACTCTTTGCCGACGCCGGCGTGACGTGGGACGCCAACCGCGCCGAGTCGCCGTTCTACTACCGCAGCGACAACAAGCCCGTCACGAGCGTCGGCGCCGCGTTCCGGGTGAACGCGCTCGGCTTCGCCGTGCTGCAGTTCAATCTCGCGCGGCCACTGCAACGAGACCAGCAGGGCTGGGTGTTCCAGTTCAGCATGGCCCCGGGGTTCTGACAGGGAACAGGTAACAGGAGGCAGGTAACAGGAGGCAGGTAACAGACCCACGGCGAATGTCGGAAACGGTCGCTTCGCGGACACCGTGTAGTTCCTGCTTCCGAGCGCACGTCGGTCGGCAGCTGCGAGTGCCGCTGTCGCGTGGCGTGCCGGGCGGCACCGTGGTTGCACCTGTCATCGCATGCAGCCGCCACGTCCACGATCGCCAGAACCTACGCCCACATCCGGTCGCACGACGCAGGAAACCCTGCCGTTCCGCCATCCGCACGCGCCGCCGGACATGTACCTCGCGCAGGGAGAACTCCCCGATGCGCATGTCCTCGGCACGCGCGACGCAGCCCTCATCAGGGCATGGGCCGCCCATCATGGCGCGGAACCCGCCACCGGCGAGCAGACCGAGAGCGGCCCGGCGACGCTGCACGTGAACGACCAGGGCACCGGGCTGCGGTTCAATTTCCCCGCGGCGTCGCGTTTCCGTCCGCTGTCCTGGGAGGAGTGGCTCGCGTGCTTCGATCGTGACGGCCTCGTGTTCGTGTTCGAGAGCGGCCGCGACGGCGAGTCCTCGCTGACCCGCTTCGGCGGCGCGTACTTCCGTCTCGTGACTGCAGGTCAGTGGGGCGACCGGCCGCTCGTTGCGTCGGAGCGCTGACCGTTCGGCGCTGCGCCAGCGGTCAGTGAGGCCACGTCAGGAGCCAGTAGGCGAGCCACGCGACGAAGACGATGGGGATGGCAGCCGCCACCCCGAGGGCGACGAGGATCGTCCACACGAAGATGGCGTCGCCGCGAGTGGGTGGGACGCCAGGGCGCGCGTGGCGCTCGAGCAGCCGCATGTTCCACGTGTTGGCTCGCCAGAAGACGTCGGCGATGTTGCCGAGCCCCGGCACCAGGCCGAGCAGCGCGTCGACGATGGCGTTGATGACCATCCGTGCCTGGACGACGCGCGGGACGCCCATGCGATAGGCCTGTGTGAGGATCAGCGCGCCGAAGATGGGGCTGCTGAGATCGCCGATTCCGGGCACGAGCCCAACGATCGCGTCCCATCCGAAGCGGATGTTGGTGCCCGGAACGCGAAAGACCTGATCGAGCAGCCAGCTCCATTGCCGCAGCCGTTCGAGCTGGCGGTCCTGCTCGAGGATGTTGGCGCGCGCCTGCCGATCGTCCACCGCCCAAGTATGCCTCCCCCGCAGCGTCAGCGCGGCGCGG
>JAEYZV010000230.1 GCA_023427865.1 Acidobacteriota bacterium | reverse complement strand
CCGCGTTAGTGCGCGCTAACAGCGCCCCCCGGGGTCGGCGGCGCCATGCGCAGCCTCGAGGCGCCCGACGCCACGCAGGGCCACGGACGCCGCTGGCTGATCGTGGCCGTGGTGCTCGCGCTCGGCCTCGCTGGCTGGTACCTGGCGACCCGGCCCGCCACGCCCGACCCGGCCGACGACGGCCGCGCCACGTCCGTCGCGCCCCGGACGGCGGCCCCGGACGGCGCCGAGACACCCTCTACCGGCAACGTCGGCCCCGACACGACCGAACGACTCAGCCGTAACGGTACCTCACGTGACGCCGCGCGGGCTCCCGGCAAGTCAGGTGGAGCCGCCACGGCCGCTCCCTCCCCGCGGCCCGCCGCTCCGGCGCCGCGCGAACTGCGCGTGACCGCGGACGTCGATGGAGCCTACGTGTTCCTCAACCGCAAGTTCCTCGGCAGCACGCCGCTCGTCTCGCGCGACGTCAGCCCAGGCACCTACCAGCTCAACGTGCAGACGGCCGGGCGCCCGCCGGTCGTCCGGACCATCGAGATCGCCGACGATGGGCCGACGGAGGTCGCGGTCTCCCTGGCGCCCGCGCCCGAAGCCGCGGCCGCCCAGTTCAGCGCCTCGGTCGCCGTCGTGCACCAGCACGGCGTGGGCTCGTGCGAGGGAACGCTGCGCGCCACGGGCGACGGCTTCCGGTACGACACACCGCACAAGGACGCGTTCACGCTGCCGTTTGCCAACGTCGAGACCTTCGTCATCGACTACGAGGAGAAGCGCCTGCGCTTGAAGCAGCGCGGCGGCCGGACCTGGAACTTCTCCACGCGCGCCGCCAACGCCGACCCGCTCTTCGTCTTCCACCGCGAGGTCGACGCGTTCCGCAAACAATGACGCGCCCCGCCGCGCGCCGGGCGTTTTGAGGATTCCGTAGCCGTCGGGCCCGGCCCGACGGTCCATGCCAGCGCGATCGATCAGTCGTCCAGCAGCCAGCGGCCCGGCCCCGAGAGGTATGCCTCGTAGTCGCGCACCGTCGCGTGCGGCGCCGGAATGTTCGCCGCGAACTGCTCGGCCGAGAACGTCGTCGTCACCGCGATGCAGTGCATGCCGGCAGCCATTGCCGCAGCGACGCCGATCGGCGCATCCTCGAAGGCGAGGCACTCGTCGGCCGGCACCTGGAGGCGCTCGGCGGCCAGCGCGAACACGTCGGGGAATGGCTTGCCGCGCCGCACCTCGTCGCCGCGTGCCACGACGGCCAGGCGCTGGTCGAGTCCCGTCTCCGCGAGCGTGTGCGCGACGTTGTCGAGCGGCGCCGACGTGGCCACCGCCACGGGGATGCCGCGAGCCTCGAGACGCGCGAGCAGCGTCAGCGCGCCGCGCACCGGCACGAGCTTGCCGCGCGACAACTGCCTGTAGGCTCCCTCCTTCTCCTCTTCGTGCGCGAGCACCTCCTCCATCGTCATCTCGCGCTCGAAGATCATCGGGAAGATTTCGCTGTTGCGCTTGCCGTCGATGCGGCGGCGGAGGTCCATCGTGAGCGGCGGCAACCCGTGCGCCGCGGCAAACGTCTCGAACGCCTGCGCGTGCAGGGACATGTTGTCCACGAGCGTACCGTCGAGGTCGAAGACGACAGCGCGAAACGCACGAAAGTCGGAAGTCACAAGTGGGAAGATCTCCTTACGATTCCCTGGCGAACACGAGCCGGCTGTAGAGCGGCTCGAACAGGCGGCGCTGGACGTTCGCCTGTGAGCGCGACGCCGGTTCCACGGTGACCACGGCGAGGTCGCACGACTCGGCACGGGCATCGGCGAGACGCGCACCGAGCAGCGCGCTCTGCACGCCGCGACGACGGTACTCGGGCAGCGTCGTGGCGCCAGCCAACTGGAAGATGCCGGCGTCGACTCGTCCCGACGCCGCCCCCGCAGGCACGCCGTTCAGGAACGCCACGTAATGGCGGACGTCCGAGACGCCGGCGAGCTGCTGGACGACGCGCTCGAGCGTGCTTTCGTCGTACTGCTCGGCGGGCGCGTCCCGCCCATCCACGGTTTCCGCGGCGGAGAACCCGGCCACCGCGATTCCCGCCCATTCCTCCTCGAGCCCACGCGCCACCCTGATGTCGGACGGTGGGGGATCGATCAGCGTCGGGCGCGACAGGTCGCGTCCGAGCACGAGTTCGATCCGCTGCAGCCGATAGCCGCGTGCCTCGAGCCGGCGAATCGATGCGAAGTCGGCGAGCGTGGCGATCTCCCATCCCGGTCGCTCGCCCGTCGGCTCGAACGCGGCCTCCACGCGATCGATATCGGCCTCCACGATGGGTTCGGCGATGCCGACGCCGATCACCTTCGTCATCGGCGCGCCGGGACCGCAGAAGACCGCCACGCCGCTGCCGATCGGCAGCGCGAAGGCGGCTCGGTCGCCGCTCCTTCGCGTCACCTCGGCCATCGCGGTGGTCAATCGCGTCTCGGCGGCCTCGATCCGCCTGGCCAGCTCGATGGTCCCGATCACGACAGCACCGCGTCGGCGATGATCATGCGTTGTACCTCGGACGTCCCCTGGTAGATCTCCGTCGCGCGCACGTCCCGGAACAGGCGCTCGACCGTGGAGCCGCGCCGGTAGCCTTCCGACGCGAGAATCTGCATCGCGCGATCGGCCGCCGCATGCGCGGCTTCCGACGCCGCGAGCTTGGCCATCGAGGCCTCGGTCGTCGCGCGCTGGCCGCGGGCGCGGGATGTCGCGGCCTTCCATGTCAGCATCCGCGCCGCCTCGAGACCCGTCGCCATGTCGGCCAGCATGAACTGGATGGCCTGGTACTGCGCGATCGGCTGCCCGAACGCGACGCGACGCTTCGCATACGCGAGCGCTTCCTGCAACGCGGCCTCGCCGACACCCAGCGCCTGTGCCGCAATCGCCACGCGACCGCCGTCGAGCGCCTCCATCGCGATCGCGAACCCCTGGCCCGGCTGCCCGATCAGGTGACTCGAATCGACGATGACGTCGTCGAACACGAGGTCCATGCAGCCGAGACCGCGCACGCCGAGCGAGTCGCGCGTGCGGCGCTCGAGCCCCGGCGCGTCCATCGGGACGAGGAACGCCGAGATGCCGCGCCCGCGAAGCTCGGGCTGCGTGGACGCGAACACGATCACGACGTCGGCGGCCTCGGCGTTGGCCACCCACACCTTCGTGCCACGGATGCGATACCCGACGCCATCGGAGGTCGCGGTCGCCTGCTGGTTCGCCGCATCGGAACCCGCGTGCTCCTCCGACAGCGCGAACGCGCCGATCGCCTCACCACGCGCCAGTCGCCCCAGCCACTGCTCGCGCTGCGCATCGCTGCCGTGGCGCAGCAGCGTCTCGGCGACCAGCGAGTTGTTGACCGAGAGGATGACCGCCACCGTCGCACTGGCGTGCGCGACGGCCTCGAGGGCCAGGACGTACGCGACGTCGTCCTGCCCGGCGCCACCCCACGTCTCCGGGATGGTGACGCCCATCAGGCCGATCGCGCCCGCCCTGACGACGACGTCGCGGGGGAACGCGTTCTGCTCGTCGATGGCCGACGCGCCTGGTGCGACGACGTCGGTGGCGAACGTGCGCGCCCCCTCGGCGAAGGCCTGTTGTCGCTCGGTCGGCTGGACGCGCACGTCGGTAGGCTATCAGAGGCTACTGCCCGGCGACGTCGACAACGCCGATTGGCGTGCGGATCCGCCCATGGCTGGTGTCGACGGTGAGTTGTTATCGACGGGCAGCGCGACCCGTCGGGCAGGGCCGGACGGCTACGTACCGGACTCGTACATGCAGAGGGGACCGGCGGGCGGCTCCGAGGCGTTCAGGGGGCGGTGGCTGCGGCCTCGGCGAAGAGCGGCCGCAGGCGGGCGGCGGTCGCGTCGAGCGACTCGGGCAGCACACGGCTCTCGCCGACGGTCGTCATGAAGTTGGTGTCGCCGTTCCAGCGCGGCACGAGGTGGATGTGCAGGTGGTCGGCCACGCCTGCGCCGGCGGCCTTGCCGATGTTGATGCCGACGTTGATGCCATGCGGTGCGTAAGCGGTCCGCAGCACACCTTCAGCGCACTGCGTCAGCCGCATCATCTCGTGCAGTTCGTCGGGCGTGGCCTCGCCGAGCGTGGCGATGTGCCGGCCCGGCACCACCATCAGGTGCCCGTTGTTGTACGGAAACAGGTTGAGGATGACGTAGCAGGTGGTGCCGCGGTGGACGACGAGCGACGCCTGCGCGGCATCGGCACCGGTGTCGGCGGTGCAGAAGACGCAGCCGGGCGGCGCGCTGCCGCCGGTCACGTACTGCAGGCGCCAGGGTGACCAGAGGTGGTCCATCGGACCTCAGGAAGCCACCGGCGTGGTGTCCGGGTCGGTCACCAGTACCGGTTCGAGGTCGTCGGCCGCGCCGGCGTTGATCAGGTCCTTCAGTTCCTTGCCCGGCTTGAAGTAGGGCACGTGCTTGGACGGCACGTCCACGCGATCGCCGGTCTTGGGGTTGCGCCCCTTGCGGGGTTCACGCCGTCGCAGGCGGAAGCTGCCGAACCCCCGCAGCTCCACCTTGTCGCCCGCGTGCAGGGCGCGTATGACACTGAGGAACACCGTCTCGACGATCAGCTCGGCGTCCTTCTTGGTGAGATCGGAGACACGGGAGACCTCTTCGACGAGATCCGCCTTGGTCATTGTGAGGTGCCTCGAAAAGGAACGCGCCGGGACACGGGGTCGCCCCCGTGCCGCCGGCGCACCGCCGAAAACCGCTACTGCTGCTGCTTGAAGTGGTCGCCCAGCGTCGCGCCGCCCGTGGACGCCGCCTCGCTGATGTACTGGCCCCAATCGGCGCGGTAGGAGTCGTCCTTCAGCGCCCGGATGCTGAGGCCGACCTTGCGCTCCGAGGGCGACAGCTTGATCACCTTCATCGCGTAGGCCTGATCGACCTGCAGGTCGATCTTCTCCCCACCCCGCTCGTCGTCGAACTCGGAGACGTGGATGAGGCCCTCGATGCCCTCGGCCAGTTCCACGAACGCACCGAAGGAGGTCATGCGCACGACCTTGCCCTCGACCACGTCCCCGACCTGCACGCGCCCGAAGAAGTCGTCCCACACGTCGGCCGCGAGCTGCTTGAGGCCGAGCGAGAGCCGCTGGTTCTCGGCGTCGATGTTGAGCACCATCGCCTCGACCACGTCGCCCTTCTTCAGCATCTCCGACGGGTGCTTGAGGCGCTTGCTCCACGACATGTCCGAGATGTGGATCAGGCCGTCGATGCCGTCCTCGACCTCGACGAAGGCGCCGAACTCGGTGAGGTTGCGCACCTTGCCCTTGATCTTCGTGCCCACCGGGTACTTGTCGGTGAGCTCGTGCCACGGGTTGGTCTCGACCTGCTTGAGACCGAGCGAGATGCGGCGGGCCGACGGGTCGACGCCGAGCACCATCGCCTCGACGTTGTCGCCGACGTTGAGGATCTTCGACGGGTGCTTGACCCGCTTGCTCCACGACATCTCGCTGACGTGGATGAGGCCCTCGACACCGGGCTCGAGCTCGATGAAGGCGCCGTAGTCGGTGAGGCTGACCACGCGGCCGGTGACGCGCGCCGTGACCGGGTAGCGCTCCACCACGTCCGACCAGGGGTCGGTCGTGAGCTGCTTGTGGCCGAGCGACACGCGCTCGTTCTCGGGGTCGAACTTGAGGACGATGACGTCGACTTCGTCGTTGACCTTGAACAGCTCCGAGGGGTGCTGGACGCGGCCCCACGACATGTCGGTGATGTGCAGCAGGCCGTCGATGCCGCCGAGGTCGATGAACGCACCGTAGTCGGTGATGTTCTTGACCA
>JAEYZV010000086.1 GCA_023427865.1 Acidobacteriota bacterium | reverse complement strand
GCCCAAGGCCCAAGGCCCAAGGCCCAAGGCCGAATGACGAAGACCGTCACGTTGTCGGCCGCCGCAGCGGGTCGGGTGACGTGAGCACTTCGTAGCCCGACACGATGTCGAGCAGTTCGGTCGTGATGGCGGACTGCCGCTCGCGGTGGAACTGCCCGCGCAGCTCGTGCAGGCGGTCGTCGAAGTTGCGTTCCGCCGCGTGCATGGCCGCCAGGCGGCTCGCGTTCTCGCCGGCCAGCGACTGGGCGAGGGCGCGGTGCAGCGTGACGAACAGGTGCTGCTGGACCACGGCCGAGAAGAGCGCGTCCCAGTCGCCAGCGACCGTCGGCCGCGCGCGCGGACGCCATGGCGCGGCCGCCTGCCTCCGCAGGTGATCCTCATCGAGCGGGAGCAGCAGCTCCTCGTGCGGCTGGTATCCGGAGCGTCCGTGCGGCGCGTTGAAGTAGACCCGCACCGCGTCGGCTGCGCCGGCGTCACGCCAGGCGGCGACCCGTTCGAGCAGGTCGCGCACGAGCGCGGCGATGCGGCCGACCGACGCGGGTTGTGCGAGCACCGCCTCGGGCGGCAGGCCGCGGTCCTCGAGCCGGGCGCCGACGCGTGCCCCAAGTGCGAGCAGCGGGCCACCGTGCTCCGGGCCGGCAGACCGCCGTTCGTCGTAGAAGTCGGCGATCCGCTCGTTGAAGGAGCCGCACAGGCCGTGGTCCGATCCCAGCACGATTGCGCCGATGCGCCGGGGTGGTGGCTGCACGGCGTGCAACCGCAGGGCGTCGGGCCGGTTCTGGAACAGCGCCTGGAAGCCGAGTGCGACTGCGTGGGCATAATCGGCGAGCGCGGCAGCGGCCTCTTCGTACTGGCGGATGTTGGCCGCCGCGAGCGCCTTCATCGTCCTGACGATCGAGCGCAGGTCTTCCGCGGTGTCGATACGGCGGGTGATCGCGTCAGTCGCCGCCACCGTCCGGGTCTCCTGACAGTGGCGCGAGGCGCGCGCGCATGACCGTGATGAGCGCGTCGCGATCGGCATCGCCGAGGCGCTCGCCCTGGGCCACGGCGTGGCGGACGTCCGGCAGTTCGACGCGCACGGCTTGGCTGACGATCGCCTCCGCGTCGGCGATGCGATCGAGGCTCACGTCGTCGAACACGCCGGCGGTGAGGGCAAGGAGGATCACGACCTGATCGGCCGCCGGCAGCGTCGAGTGGGGTGGCTGCTTGAGGATTTCGCGGATGCGCCGGCCGCGTTCGAGGATGCGTCGCGTGTCGTCGTCCAGGCGCGTCCCGAAGCGGGCAAACGACTCGAGCTCCTCGAACTGCGCGTAGGCGAGGCGCAGGTCGGCGGCAATCGCGCGGTAGGCCGGCAGCTGCGTCCGGCCGCCCACACGGGACACCGAGAGGCCCGCGTGCACGGCTGGCAGCACGCCCTTCCGGAACAGGTCCGGCGCGAGATAGATCTGGCCGTCGGTGATCGAGATGAGATTGGTCGGGATGTACGCGGCGAGGTTCTGGGCTTCCGTCTCGACGATCGGCAGCGCCGTCAGCGAGCCGCCGCCCATCTCCGGTCGCAGGTGCGTGGCCCGCTCGAGCAGGCGAGAGTGGATGTAGAAGATGTCGCCGGGGAACGCCTCCCGGCCGGGAGGGCGCCGCAGCAGCAGCGAGAGCTCGCGGTACGTCCGTGCGTGCCGTGTCAGGTCGTCATAGACGACGAGCACGTCGCGCCCTTCCTGCATGAAGTATTCGGCGATGCTCGTCGCGGCATAGGGAGCGGTGAACTGCAGCCCCGGCGCTTCTTCACCGGAGGCGACAACCACCACCGAGTACCGGAGCGCGCCGCGCCGACGCAGCTCCGCGTACACGTGCGCCACGGACGCCGTGCGTTGCCCGATGGCGCAGTAGACGCAGATCACGTCCTGATCGTGCTGATGCAGGATCGTGTCCACGGCGACCGTCGTCTTTCCGGTCTGTCGATCGCCGAGGATCAGTTCGCGCTGCCCTCGCCCGATCGGCACGAGCGCATCGACGACCTTGATGCCCGTCTGCAGCGGCGTGCTGACGGGGGCGCGGTCGAGGATGGCGGGCGCCTCGCGCTCGATCGGGCGGCGCTCCGATACCTGGAGGGAGCCACGCCCGTCGAGCGGGCGGCCTGTCGGATCGATCACGCGTCCGAGGAGGCCGTGCCCGACCGGGACGTCGATCACGCGTCCCGTGCGCTGCACCTCCGCGCCGGCGGCGAGCGCGCGACTGTCGCCGAGCAGAATCACGCCGACCTGGTGCTCCTCGAGGTTGAAGGCCATGCCGAGCCCACCGCCGGCAAACTCGAGCAGCTCGTCGGAGCGCACGCCCGGCAGGCCCGAGACGACGGCGACGCCGTGTCCGACCGACAGCACGGTGCCGATCTCGCGGATCGTGAGCTCGGGCTCGTGCTCGCGCGAGAGCCGGGCGAGCCGATCGAGCACGCCGTCCAGCTCGGCGGCGAGCGGGCGTTCAGGCGGGCGCGTCGTCAAGGCCCGGTTCCTCCCAGAATGCCGCGTTGAATCGCTCCTCGAGCGAGTCCAGGTACTCGTCCAGCGACCAGGCGACCTTCAAGCCTCCGGCGCGCAGCTCCACCCCGCCTTCCGAATCCGCCATCGTCTCGACGTGGACGACCACCTGCGCGCCGATCGCGTTGCCGATCGCCTCGCGCAGTCGCGTTCGCGCGTCGTCGTCGAGCCCGGGCGGCGTCCGGAGGTGGATGCGGTGCCCGTCGGCGGCTGCGGCGTCGCGGAGCCGTTCGCGCTCCTCCGGTCCCAGTTCCCGAAGTCGTGCCATGAACCGCGCGGTGACGCGCGAATCGAGATCGCTGTCGGCCAGATCGTGCAGCGCCCGGCGGGCGAGTGCCACCAGTTCGTGCGCCACCCGCCGACGCAGTTCACCGGCGACGGCGCGCCGTTCGTGCTCGAGGGCGAGCTGCCAGCGGTCGCGGCTCGCATCCATCTCCGCACGCGCCGCATCCATCTGGGCGCGCCGCCACGCCTCGATCTCCTCGCGCACTTCGGCCATGCGCGTGTCGCGCCCGGCGTCGAAGGCTGCCGCCTGCTGCTGCAGCTCCTCGCGCGCGGAGGCGGCCTCTGCCTGCAAGCGACGAGCGTCCTCGAGGTCGCGGCGGATGCGTGCCTCCCGCGCGTCCATCGCGCGCGTGACCGGGCCGTAGAGCACGCGCCGCAGCAGCCACACGAGGATCAGGAAATTGACGATCTGCGCGCCGACGGTGAACGGATCGAAGAGCATGCGTCACCCGCCGGCACGCGCCAGCATCGCGTTCCACACGGGGTTGGCAAACAGCAGGATGATGGCGATCACGAAGCAGTAGATGCCCGACGTCTCGATGATCGCCAGGCCGATGAAGAGCGTCCGGCTGATGCCGTTCGCCTCGTCCGGCTGCTGTGCGATCGAGGCGAGCGCCTGTGCCACCGACCGTCCTTCGGCGAGCGCCGGCGCGATCGATCCCACGCTCACGGCCACGCCGGCCATCACGATCGAGGTCACGCCAATCCAGCCAAGCTCACTCATCTGGCCTCCTGTCGATCGCCGGTGCCGCCCGGCGTCTCGTTCAACGTGCGCGTCGCCGCGGCAACGTAGACCGTTGCCAGCACGGCGAAGATGTACGCCTGGATGGTCCCGATGACCAGCCCGAAGACCTGCAGCAACACGGGGAAGAACAGCGGCGCCATGCTGATCGCCATCGCCACCATGACCGCGCCGCTCATCATGTTGCCGAACAGCCGCAACGCCAGGGCGACGGTGCGCGACACCTCGCCGATGATGTTGAGCGGCAGCATCAGCACGGACGGCTGCGCGTAGTGGCGCAGGTAGCCGCGCAGACCGTGGTGGCGGACGCCGAGCACCGGTACGGCGACGAACACCGCCAGTGCGAGTGCGGTCGTCGTGGCCAGCGATCCGGTCGGCGTATGCGATCCCGGCACGATGCTCACGAGATTCGACGCGAAGATGAAGAGGAACAGCGTGCCGACGAAGGCGAGGAACGGCCGCGGCGGCTGGCCGCTCACGTCGCGGATCTGTTCGGCGATCAGCGACACGATCGCCTCGAGCACACGCTGGCCACGTCCCGGCTCGCCGTCCGAACGCACGCCTCGCGTAAGCACCCATGAACCGACGACGAGCACGGCCATCACCACCCACGTCCAGACGAGCGTCGCGTTCAACGTCACCACGCCCCACTGCCCGTAGACGATCTGGTCCGGCGTGATGTCCACGCTATCCCCTCTCAGGCGACCGCTGCGGCGGCCCCGCCGGCGACGCGCCGGCCCGCGCGAGCCGCACCACCGCGGTTCGAACGAGGAGGAAGGCGCCGACTGCCGCGAGCAGGCGTCCGGCGTCGCCTCCCGCGAGCCCCACCAGCAATGCGGCGGCAAGCAGTCCCCTCACGAGGAAGCTGCCGGCCACGAGCAGCACCGGCCGCGCGGCCCGCGCGGCGCGCTGCACGGTCCACCACAGCGTGGCGAAATAGAGCGCGCCCACCGCGCCGCCGCCAGCGATGGCGAGGAGCCATGCCGTCTGATCGTCAGTCATCGGCATGCTCCCCGGGGCCGGCCGCGTTCGGAGACCGGGCCCTGCCGACGGCGCGGCCCTCCTCCTCGATTGCCCGCTGCTCGAGGGCGACCCAGCGCCAGGCGTTCCAGCATCCCACGACGAGGCCGAGGACCAGCAGCATCAACGTCCACGAGTAGCGGCTCGGCCAGCTGCTGTCGATCCACACGCCGAGGGCGATGCCGGCAAGCGTGGGCAGCACGATCGACCACCCCACGACGCCGTACAGCCCCAGCGCCAGCCATGGCGCGTCGTTCCTGTGTCGACGGGCGCGCAGCCGGCGTGCTTCCTTGCGGCCGATCCGGGCGCACAGCTCCCGATCCGACTCGTCGCCGTCAGCCATGGCCGCGCTGCTCCAACTCGAGGAAGCGCTGGATGAAGTCCACCTCCAGTCGCGCCATCGCCGCTTCAGCCGCGCGCTCGCGCTCGTCGTGGACGCGGAACTCCTGCTCGATCGTCGTGCGGAGCGCACCGAGGGCAGGTCCGAGCACCGCGCGGTGTGTGCCGATCGTGACCGCTCGCCCGCGCTTGATCAGGAGGCCGCCGTCGACGGCCGCGAACGCCTCCCGACCATCGGACACCCATGAGAGAAGACCCACCACGAGCCCGACGACCGTGTCCACGTGCCGTGGCAGCAGGGTGAAGCTCCCGTGCATGCCCTCGGCGGTGATCTTCTCCGCGTCGGCCTCGATGAGCACGCCGGTCGGCAACAGGACGCGGAGGCGTATCGTCACGCGTCGGACGCCTCCCCGATCGCCCCAATCATGTACAGCGCCCGCTCGGGGCGATTGGAGAACTCGTCGGCGAGGATGCGCTCGCAGCCCTCGATCGTGTCGTCGAGACTCACGGTCCGGCCCTGGGCACCGGTGAAGTGCCCGGTCGTGTGGAACGGCTGTGTGAGGAAGCGCTCGAGACGACGGGCCTGCTGCACCGTGCGGCGATCGGCCCGCGACAGCTCTTCGAGGCCGAGCATCGCGATGATGTCCTTCAGTTCCTCGTAGGTGGCCAGCGTGCGCCGGACGGCCTGCGCGACGCGGTAATGCCGCCGGCCGACGACCGCCGGTGTCAGCATCCGCGAACTCGACTGGAGCGGGTTCACGGCCGGGTACAGGCCCTCACTGGCCCGGCGGCGCGAGAGGACGATGGAGGTCGAGAGGTGGGTGAAGGTGTGGACGGCCGCCGGATCGGTGAAGTCGTCGGCAGGCACGTACACGGCCTGCACCGAGGTGATGGCGCCGCTGGTCGTGTTGCTGATGCGCTCCTCGAGTTCCGCCAGTTCGCTGGCAAGCGTCGGCTGGTAGCCCACGCGCGAGGGGATGCGCCCGAGCAGGCCCGATACCTCCGACCCGGCCTGGATGAAGCGGAAGATGTTGTCGATGAGCAGCAACACGTCCTGCCGCTCGACGTCGCGGAAGTACTCGGCGATGGTCAGTGCGGCGTGGCCGACGCGGAAGCGGGATCCGGACGGCTCGTTCATCTGGCTGAAGACCATCACCGTGTTCTCCAGCACACCGGCCTCCGCCATCTCGCGATAGAGCTCCTCGGCCTCGCGACAGCGCTCGCCGATGCCGCAGAACAGGCCGACGCCACGATGCTGTCCCGCCATGTTGTGGATCAGCTCGGCGATCAGCACGGTCTTGCCCACGCCGGCGCCGCCGAACAGCCCCGCCTTTCCGCCGCGCTCGAGCGGCGACAACAGGTCGATGACCTTGATGCCCGTGACGAGCGTCTCGTTCGTCGTGGCCTGCGCGATGAGTGGTGCCGGCCGCTGGTAGATGGGCCGGCGCAGCTCTCCGGACAACGGGGGGCCGCCGTCGATTGCCTCGCCGAAGACGTTGAGCATGCGGCCGAGGAGGGCACGCCCCACCGGCATCTGGAGCGCATGCCCGGTGTTGCGCACGGCATCACCGCGCGACAGGCCCCGCGTCGGCGTGAGCGCGATGGTGCGGACGGTACGCGCGTCCACGTGGCTGACCACCTCGAGCACGGTCCGGCCCTGAGGACCGGTCTCGAGCCGGGCACTGACCGCGGGGATCGCGGCAGGGAACCACACGTCCACGACGTCGCCGCGTACGGCGACCGTCCTGCCGGCTGGCCGGGAGTCGTGAGCGTGGGCCATGGTCGAGTTTGCCTCCGGATGAAGGCGTCACTCGGCACCTTCACACGCCGGCCATACGGCAGTGCGCCGGAAGGGCTTGATTCTACTTCGCCCGCCGACTACGCAATCACCACCGGGATCACCGTGGGGGTGGCGCCCTTTTCGGACAACCAGAACTGGTTCTCCTTCACGACGTCGATGCTGAGCTCGTAGTCCGCGCACTCGAGTGTCGTCGGCTCGAGCACCAGGCTGAAGGGCACGGGTTCCCCGGGGGCCGTCGGCAGCGCGGCCAGGGGCGCGCGGAACTCGCGGATCGGCTCACCCTCGACGTCGCGCCTGAACAGCCGGGCGCCAAGGCGCAGCGCGTCGCTGCCGGTACCTTCGGGCCACGGCTTGCCGCAGGTGTTACGCAACGTCCCGTTGACGACGGTGGTGGTGTCGGGTGAAAGCGTCACGGCGTCGACGTTCACGGCGATCTCGTGGCTGAACGCCTCGACGCGGAGCAGGGCCGCAGCGGGTATGGCTCCGTGCAGTGCCATCCAATTGCGCGGCGGCATCAGCATGTCGATCCACACCTGGTAGATGCCTGCCGGCAGGCCGCGCGTGTCGATGGGCACCGTGAACTCGAGCTCGCCGCCCGGCTGCACGCGGCATTGGGGAGGGGCCGTCCGGAACTGGCGGAGCCACTGCTTGCGGCGCCCGAGCCGGGTGATGTACCCGGCGACGCTCCACTCGCCGGGGCCCCTGCCGACCTGCCACTCCGTGTTGGACACGTTGCGAATGCGTCCAGTGAGCGTCGCGACGTCGGACATCAGCACGCGCGTCATCGTGGTGTCGAGCGTCACCTCGTAGCCGAGATCCACGAACACCAGCTCGTTGGCCTTCTTCCGGTGCGGCGGCGCCATCTCCTCGAAGAACGCCCGCTCGGGAGGGGAGTAGCGCGACACGGTGCCGTCGTTGTCCACGCCCTGCCAGGACGACAGCGTGAACTCGATACCCTGCTGTTCGCACCACGCCTTGTACTCGGGCGCCAGGTACAGCTGCAGCGGATAGCCCACGTAATTGACCGACACGCGAAAACCTGCGCTGCGCAGCAGGAGGACCGAGCCCTTGAAGAGCTCCCAGTTGAAGCCCTTCGACGTGGGGTGCAGGCTGCAGTTGATGCCGGAGACCCCGACAGGGACGTCGCCGAAGTCGCTCACCACCGACCTGCGCCCCGCAGACACGCTGCGGCTGAACTCCATCACGTTGCGACTGATGTTCGACGTGATGTAACAGCCGAACTTCCGCGCGGCGATGCCGAGCACGGGGATCGTCGCCTCGCTCAGCAGCGGCTCGCCGCCGGTGACGCTGAGGATGCCGTACTCGAAGCGATCCAGAATGTCGGTCCACACGTCGATCCACTGGTCCACGGTCAGCTCGGGCGTGGACGAGGGAAAGTCGTGCCGGATCTGCTTCTCACCGGCTGCGCAACCGCAGTAGGCACAGGTGTAGTTGCAGGCGAGCGTCGGCGACCAGATGAAGTACGCCATGCGCCGCTGCGGAGAGTCGAGGCGCTGCGTGCACAGCAACTCCGAGACGGCGCTCCCGTCGCCCTTGCGCTGGCTTTCGAACGTCCTCTCGAGGCGACCGGCGTCATCGACCTGCCACTTGGTCGTCCAGTCGAGATCGCACGCGTTGTAGCAGCGCTCGTGATCGCATGCCGTCGGTGCGGTCGCACCCCTCCACCCGTCGCGCTGCACGTTGAACATCGGCGCGCGGCGTGCGTTGTAGTCGGCGAGGCAGCGGTACACGTCGCCGTTGGGATAGACGTGGTAGTAGCTTACGCCCGCGGAGCAGAGCATCCGGCCGGCGAACTCAAGCGTCATGGATCTCCCGCATGGGACGACTGACGCTTGCAGGATGGACGCCAGCCGCATCGGCGGCCGCCGCACGGGTCCACTGGCGCAGTCCGGCGGCGGAAACCACTCAGGCGTGGAAGGATTACACGGAGGACGCGGACGCTCGGGAGACTCGTGGGACAGGTGCCGGCGCGCTCAGCGCACCGGCGGCACCGTCACGGTCGCGAGCACGCGACCCTGGAGATCGTTGACGCGCAGCGTGAGTTGACGCGGATCGGCCGCGCCGGCCATCCATGTCGCCCCCTCCAGTCGCGGTCCACCGCCGACGAGCTGACCGTACGGAAACTCACTGGTGGGCGGCAGCCAGGCGTGCCGGTGCGTGTGCCCCGAGACGATGAGCTGCGTGCGCCAGGCGACGAGCAACCGATGCCACGCGTCACGGCTGCGGCCGCTGTGCCTGTCGAAGCCCGTGGCCGCGTAGTCCTGCGGGCTCTCATCGAGCCAGCGCAGCGGAATGTGGCAGAAGACCACCCGGTACGGCGCATCGCGGAAGGCCGGCTCACGGATGACGTCTGCGAGCCAGTCGGCCTGTTCACGTCGCAGCGCGTCGAAGGCCACGCGGCCAGCGAAGCTCGGATGCGTGTCGGGCTTGTCCTCGCCCGTGTGCAGGCAGATGGCGGCAAGGGGACCCGAGCGGAAGGCATAGAACGGGCGGCCCGAAGGCGTCGCGACCACGTCGGGCATCTCGAACGCGCGTGGTCCTCGCACGTCGTGGTTGCCGAACGTGAGCATGAGCGGGCGCCCCTCGGTGATGTCGCATTGACCGGGATGCAGAAGGGTCGGCACGAGGAGATCGGTCGACGTCCAGTCGTTGCACGTGTCGCCGTTCCACACGAGGAAGTCCGCCGGCGGCGTGGCCGCGTGCAGCCGCGCGATCGTTGCGTCGTGGATGTGCGTGTCGTTCCACACCACGAACGTCGTGGCGTCGGCGCGCGGGTCGAGCGTGCGGAACGTCTTCCAGGCGCTCGCCACGTCCGCGTCGTCGCCCGCCGCTCGCGTGATCGCGCGGATTCGGTACGTCGTGCCCGGCGAAAGGCCATCGACACGCACGCGCAGCAGTTGTTCACCCTGCGGCACGAAGCCATACGCATCGCCCGACGCGATGCCGGAGCGACCGTCGGATGCCTCCCATTCGACGCGTCCGGTGCTCAGGCGCGTGACACCCCAGATGGCATCGATGCCGTCCGGACGCGGTGCCATGAGGCTCAGCGGAGTCCGCACCGGCGACGCGGCCTGCCGGAGCGCTGACGCGGCAGAGGCTGCGTCCGCGACGGCGCCTGCGAGCAGGCCCGATGTGACGGTCCCGAAGAAGTGGCGGCGCTTCATGCGGCGCTCCGACCAGCGGCGTTCGCAACGCCAGGGGCAGGACCGTTCGACGGCATCGACCGATCGTGTCGCACCGGGTGGGAGGCAGGCGTCGCGGTGTTGGTCGCCGAGAGATGTCGCGTGATCTGCGGGAGCATGGCGCGCAATCTATCACTGCGTCGCGAGCGGACCCCTGAAGATCATGAGGACGGATCGGGCGAACACGGCTTCGGCCCGACGTAACGCTCGCTGCCACAAGGACCCGGGTTCTGGATCGAACACCATGCGGGCGTCGCTCTCGAGTACGTGCCACGCGCCTTGGCGAGTCTCGGCGTCGAGCTGCCCTCCTCCCCAGCCGGCATACCCGGCGTAGACGCGCAGCTGCCGATCATCGGCCCCGGAGGCGAGGCGATCCTTCAACGCGTCCGGCGTGTTCACGAGGTACACCTCGCGCCCGACGAGCGGGCAGGCGTCGCAGGGGACCCGCGACAGCGCCAGCACCGCCTCCTGCGACACCGGCCCGCCGATGAACGCCGTTGCCGCAATGTCGGGCGCCGGTTCGATGCCGGGCAGCACGCGCGACAGCGGTACGCGCGACCGCCTGTTGAGCACGATCCCCGCTGCGCCATCACGCGAGTACTGGACGAGGAGCACCACCGTCTCGGCGAAGTTCGGATCCGGCAGGTTGCGCGCTGCCACGAGCAGCTTGCCTGCGGCGAGTTCCCGCACGAGAACATCGCGCCCGGGCTGCGGCCGCGACTCCGACCCCGCCGCCAGCATCGCCGCCACGCCACCGGCGACCATCAGGCATCCGCACGCGCCGGCAAGCCGACCCGCGCGGCCGGTCCGGACACCAGCCGTCGCGCTGTCCATGGTCCCACCAGCATTGCACGCCTGACTCGGACGCGACGCATGCCGGCCGCTGTGCCCGCGGCGGTATGGGAATCCGAGCCTCCTGCGTGTGGGGTTGAGCGTCGGGGGCAGTGTGACGGTCGCGCCCGGCGCAGACAAAGGTCGCGTACGTGGGTGGGTTAGCCAGCCAGCTCAGGCGCGATTGCCGGATCCTTCCTCGGCTCACGTCTTGCACTGTCGAGGCCGGGAGGACTCCATTGAAGAATGCGCTCAAGACATCGCTGTTCGTAGCGGTCGCGATCCTGGCAACTGCGAATGCCGCAACCGCGGCTTCCATCCTCGGCAACTGGTCCGGCAGCTCGAGGACCTGGAACAGCACCGGCTTCTCGACGATTGCGTCGACACTCACGTCGGCTGGGCACACGGTCGAAGCGGACGAAGCCATCAGCGCGGCCAATCTCGCCAACAACACGCTGTTCCTGATCGGTGAGCCAGGCGCGGCCCCGACCGCCTCAGAGCTCGACACGCTGCAGGCGTGGGTCAGCGAAGGCGGCACGCTGCTGCTCCTTGCCGATTCATCGGGATCCGGAGCAACGGCCCTGAATGCGATCTCGGCAGCCATCGGTTCGTCGTTGACGTGGGGCGGATCGGCGTCGTCCAATACTGCGCTCGCGGGCGGCGTCTTCGCGACCGATGGGCCGCCTTACGACATCGTCGGGCAGATGCTCAACGTGACGCCCGGAACTTCGGTGTCCGGCGGCACGGCACTCTCGGGCGACTACCTGCAGTACCAGGCGATCGGCCTCGGCTTCGTCTTCGGCTTCGCGGACCGAATCGATCACAACTCCTTCAGTGCGTCGAACGCCAACGTCAACGGGCAGCTGTTCCTGAACCTGGCTGAACGAGGCAGCGTCACGCCCGTTCCCGAGCCGGCGACCGCGGTGTTGACCCTTCTTGGTCTCGCCGCTCTCGCGCGAGGCCGCCGCCGCACCTCGGTGCTGTAGTCCACATGTTCGCCGCCGCGGCCCGAGTTCCCCGGCGGCGCCGCGGCGCGT
>JAEYZV010000673.1 GCA_023427865.1 Acidobacteriota bacterium | reverse complement strand
GGTTCGTGCCGCCGCCGGCACGCACCGCGTACTTCTCCAGCACGCGAAGGGTCGGGGTCGTCTTGCGTGTGTCGAGGACGACGAGCGACGTGCCGCGCGCGGCGTCGACATGCCGACGCGTGAGCGTGGCGATGCCCGAGAGCCGCTGTACGAAGTTGAGGGCGGTGCGTTCCGCCGTGAGCAGCGCGCGGGCACGTCCGGTGACCTCCGCCACGAGCGTTCCCGGCTCGCAGAGGTCGCCGTCCACGCGATGGCGCGCCATCACCGACGCCGGGTCGAGCTGCAGGAACGTCTCTTCGAACACGTCGAGGCCCGCGATCACGCACGCCTGCTTGGCCAGCAGCCTGCCGACGCCGCGCTGCTGCTCGTCGATGGTGCCCTCCGTCGTAGCGTCGCCCCAGCCGAGATCCTCGGCGAGTGCGCGACGCACGAGTTCGCGGTAGTGCGCCTTGTCGAGCGGCTGCAGCGGAGAGTTCACGCGCGAACCTCGTTGGGGTTCGCCTCGAGCTCGCCGAGTTCGACGGTGGCCTGACGGGTCTCGCCCACGCTCGTGCGCACCTGCTGCACCAGGCCCGACGAGGCGACGTCGGCGCGGGCGAGCTCGAACGACGCGAGGTCGGCAGCCGGTGCCACGACGAAGAAGTCGGCGACGGGCGTGCGCAGCGGCTTCTTCGCTTCCGACTTCGTGCGCCGGATCTCGCCGAGTGCCCACGACGCGATCGCCAGTGCTTCGACACCCGCCGCATCAGGCGCGCCGCCGACGCCGGCCAGAACTTCGTCGGCGGTCGGCCACGACGCGCGGTGCACCGATCCGGGCTTCCACCAGGACCAGACCTCCTCGGTCACGAACGGCAGGAACGGCGCGAACAGGCGCAGCAGCGTCCCGAGGGTGACGACCATGGCGGCGTTTGCCGAGGCGGCGCCCTCGGCGCCGAGGTCGCCGTACCGGCGGGCCTTCACGAGCTCGAGGTAGTTGTCGCAGAAATCCCAGAAGAACTGCTCGGTGCGCTCGAGGGCGCGCGTGTAGTTGTAGTCCTCGAGATCGGTCGTCGCTTCGGTCACGAGCGCCGCGAGGCGCGTCAGCAGCCCGCGATCGACGGGCGCGGTGATGGCGCCCACCGGTTCGGCCCGGCCGAGTGCGAACTTCGCGGCGTTGAGCAGCTTGATCGCGAGTCGGCGACCCACCCGCATCTGCCCGGTGTCGAAGGCGGTGTCGGCGCCGGGACGTCCACTGGCCGCCCAGTAGCGCACCGCGTCCGAGCCGTGCTCCTCGAGCAGGCCCATCGGCGTGACGACGTTGCCCTTGGACTTGGACATCTTCTTGCGGTCGGGATCCAGGACCCAGCCGGAGATGGCCGCGTGCTTCCACGGCAACGCGTCGTGTTCGAGATGCGCGCGCAGCACCGTCGAGAACAGCCACGTGCGGATGATGTCGTGTGCCTGCGGACGCAGGTCGAGCGGGAACACCCGCGCGAAGAAGTCGTCGTCGTCGCCCCACTGCGCGACGATCTGCGGCGTCAGCGACGACGTGGCCCACGTGTCCATGACGTCGGGATCGCCGATGAACCCGCCACGTTCGCCGCGCTGCGCCGCCTCGTAGCCGGGAGGCACGTCGGTGGAGGGATCGATCGGCAGCTGCGACTCGCCGGCCAGGATCGGCGCGTCGTATCGGACCGTACCGTCGTCGGCAACCGGGTACCACACCGGGAAGGGCACGCCGAAGAAGCGCTGACGCGAGACGCACCAGTCCCCGTTCAGCCCCTCGACCCAGTTCTCGAAGCGCGCGCGCATGTAGGGCGGGTGCCATTCGAGCTGGCGACCGCGCGCGACGAGCGCCTCGCGGTGCGGCATGGTGCGGATGAACCACTGCCGGCTCGTCACGATCTCGAGCGGACGATCGCCCTTCTCGAAGAACTTGACGGCATGGGTGATCGGACGCGGGTCGCCCAGCAGGTTGCCCGACTCCTTCAACTGCTCGACGAGCCGGGTACGCGCCTGCGACGCGCCACGGCCCACGAGGGGCGCGTACGCGGCCTCGGCGCGCGCCGGATCGATCGACGGCCACTGCTCGCTGCCGAACACGATCGGGCGCAGGGTGCCGTTGGACTCGATGATCGAGCGCACAGGAAGGTTCAACTCGCGCCACCAGATCACGTCGGTGAGATCGCCGAACGTGCAGATCATCGCGATGCCGGTGCCCTTCTCGGGATCGGCGAGGTGGTGCGGCCGGATCGGTACCTTGACGCCGAACAGCGGCGTGATCACCTCGCTGCCGAACAGCGGCTGGTAACGCGCGTCGTCGGGATGCGCCACGAGCGCGACGCAGGCAGGAATCAGCTCGGGGCGCGTCGTGTCGATCTCGACGAACCCCTCGCCATCAGCACGGGCGAACCGGATCCTGTGGTACGCGCCCGGCACCTCGCGATCCTCGAGTTCCGCCTGCGCGACGGCCGTGCGGAAGTCCACGTCCCACAACGTGGGGGCCTCGAGCTGGTACGCCTGGTTCTTCGCCAGCAGGCGCAGGAATGCCAGTTGCGAGATCTTCTGCGCACGCCTGCCGATGGTGGCGTAGGTCATCGACCAGTCCACCGACAGCCCCAGGTACCTCCAGAGATGCTCGAAGGCCTTTTCGTCCTCTTCGGTCAGCCGTGTGCAGAGCTCGATGAAGTTGGGACGCGAGACCGAGATCGGCTGCTTGGGCGGGGACGCGGGCGGCTGGAACGCCGGGTCGTACGGCAACGACGGATCGCAGCGCACGCCGTAGTAGTTCTGCACGCGCCGCTCGGTCGGGAGCCCGTTGTCGTCCCACCCCATCGGGTAACACACCGCGAGGCCGCGCATCCGCTTGTAGCGCGCGATCACGTCGGTGTGCGTGTAGGAGAACACGTGGCCGACGTGCAGGGAGCCGCTCACGGTCGGCGGCGGCGTGTCGATGGCGTAGACCTCGTCGCGCGGGCGCGTCCGGTCGAACCGGTAGACGGCATCGGCGTCCCAGCGGGACTGCCACTTCACTTCGAGGCCCTCGAGGGCCGGCTTCTCGGGAACGGTGCGGGACGGGGGCTGGCTCGACGCCTCGGACATCACCCGTAGATCGTAGGGGGTGCCCCGTCGGCTCGCAAGGGGCGTGCACCCGGCGCGCGGGCGCCCGCATGGCCAGAGGTGTCGCGGCGACTATTTCGCGCCGGCCTTGATCCTCTCGATTTCCTCGGAGATCAACCGCTCGGCAACGTCGAGCACGCGGGTGCTGACTTCCTCGCGCAGCACCTTGTCGGTGAGCCGCTCGACGACGCGACGCGCCACTTCCTCGACGAACGCGTCGCTGATGGCGGGGACCGCCGCCGGGCCGACCGCAGCAGGCTCTTCCCCGCGTTCCTCCGCGAGGATGGCCGAGAAGGCGGTCGCGAGCGAGTCCCCGGAGGCCTGATCGGGAGTCGCGGCGGCCGCCGATCCGTCCTGGTCGATCGCCTCCGGATCCGGCGAGGCCGCCGGAGGTTCGACGCGCGACAACGTGGCCCGCCCCTGCCGTGCGGCAAGGTGCTGGTCGAGTCGCGACGCGTACGCGTCGACGTCGGGCGCGCGCGCCGCGACGCTCTCGACCGTGGGCGGCGGCGCGCCGGGGCGCGGCGGCGCGAACTCCCCCAACGACTCCCCGCGTTCCCCTCCGAGCATCCGCTTGACGAGCGACACGACCTGCTGAGGCTCGAACGGCTTCACGAGCACGGCGTCGGCCTGACACGCCGCGGCGCGCCGGTCGTCGATGGGCTCGAAGGCGCCGGTCATCAGCACCACCGGCACTGCGGCGAGCGAGGCCTGGCCCCGGACCCACGTGGCCACGTCGTAGCCGTCGCGCGCTGGCATCGTCGTGTCGGCGAGGATGACGTCCGGCTTGTTCCCGGCGCCGAGGTAGCCCACGACCTCGTCGCCATCGCTGAACGAGACGACCTTGAAGCCCTCGTCGGCGAAGGTCAGCTCGATCACCCGCTGGACGGTGACGCTGTCATCGGCCAGCAGCAGCGTGTGACTCATGGCGGTGAGCGTATTCACGGTCCCGACGTCCGTCAAGCAGCCCGGCAGCCGCGCATGACGTGGGTGAGCCGTTCGCCCCGGCCCCGTCGCGACGTTGTGCTGAGGTGGAGCGCCGGTTCGGCGGTCCGTCCCCCTTCCGGAGATCACGATGCGGCTGGTGTTGAAGATTGTCGGTGTGATTGTGGTGTGCGTGGGAGTACTCGCCGCAGGCGGCTACTCATATCTCCTCCTGGCGTACCCCAAGGTCGGCCCCGCGCCCGAGGTGCGGGCCACGGTCACACCGGAGACCCTCGCACGCGGCAAGTACCTGGCCGACAACGTGGCGGTCTGCACCGACTGCCACAGCCAGCGTGACTGGACGCGCTATGCCGGACCGTTGAAGCCGGACACGTACGGGGCCGGCGGTGAGGTGTGGGACGAGTCGGTTGGCTTCCCCGGGCGACTCGTGGCACGCAACATCACGCCGGCCGCGCTCGGCGAGTGGTCCGACGGCGAGATCGTCCGCGCATTCACCGAGGGCGTGTCGCGCGACGGCACGCCGCTGTTCCCGCTGATGCCGTACACGGCCTATGGCCAGCACATGGCGCAGGACGACGTGCTCGCGATCGTCGCGTACCTGCGCACGCTGTCACCGAAGTCGCAGGAGCTCCCCGAGCGACGCCTGCACTTCCCGCTGCCGCTCGTCGTCCGGACGATGCCGGCCGTGGCCAACAGGCAGGCGACCCGCCCCGACGCCTCCGACCGCGTGGCCTACGGACAATACCTGACACGCATCGCGGCCTGCGCCGACTGCCATACCCCCACCGACGCGTCGCACAACCCGATGACCGACAAGCTCCTCGCGGGCGGCCAGGAGTTCCCGCTGCCCAACGGTCTCATCGCGCGCTCGGCCAATCTCACGCCCGATGCCACCGGCCTCGGCGGCTGGAGCGAGGAGCAGTTCATCGAGCGCTTCAAGGCGTACGCCGATGGTACGGCCCATGTGCCGGTCAAGGCCGACGAGTTCAACACGCCCATGCCCTGGCAGTCCTACGCCGGCATGACGCGCGAGGACCTCGGTGCGATCTTCGCGTATCTGAAGACGGTTCCTGCCGTGCGCCACACCGTGGAGAAGGTGGGCCGCAGGGCGGACGCCACCAACTGACGGGCCGCTCGCTAGGCCCCGACGACGTCGCGGCGTACGCGGCTCGTGATGAACTCGATGATCGACTGCATCGGCGTGCCGGGCAGGAAGATGCCGTGGATGCCGATCGCTTCGAGCCTGGCGATGTCCTGATCGGGGATGATGCCGCCCACGAGCACGAGCACGTCGTCCATGTGCTGCGTGCGGAGCAATTCGACCAGCCGGGTGCACACGTGGAGGTGCGCCCCCGACAGGACGGACACGCCGATCACGTCGGCGTCCTCCTGCAGCGCCGCCGAGACGATCTGCTCGGGCGTCTGGCGCAGCCCGGTGTAGATCACCTCCATCCCGGCGTCGCGCAGGGCGCGCGCAATGACCTTGGCGCCTCGGTCGTGCCCGTCGAGCCCGGGCTTGGCGATTACCACACGGATGGGGCGTTCGGTCATAAAGTCTCGGCCTTCGGCAGTCGGCCTTCGGCTTTCGTCAGTCGGCCGTCGGCGTTCGGTGATTCGGCTTCGCCGTCGAGCCAGGGCGGCCGCCGCTTCTTTCCCGTTCGTAGCCGTCGCCCCTTGGGCGACGGTCCACGCCACCGTCGGGCAGGGCGCGACGGCGCCGTACGCCAGCGGCAGGGTCTGCCCTCTCCGAGGCAGCCCCGCGACGAAGATTGGCTCAGAACTCCGTGCGCTCCACGTACTCGCCCCACACCTCGCGCAGTGCGTCGCACATCTCGCCGACCGTCGCGTAGGCGCGCACGGCCTCGAGGATCGGCTCCATCAACGGACCATCGCCGCG
>JAEYZV010000486.1 GCA_023427865.1 Acidobacteriota bacterium | reverse complement strand
ATGCAGACGTCGGTCCTGATGTCCACGAAGCTGCGGGGATCGAAGTGCTTCGGGTCGATCACCGTGTTGTTGATGTTCGTGAACACCTTGAACTCGTCGGCCACGCGGATGTCGTAACCGTAGGACGAGAGTCCGAAGGAGACGACGCCCTCGCGCACCTGCCGGTCCTCGAACGGCTCGATCATGCCGTGCTCGAGGGCCATGCGACGGATCCAGCGGTCGGATTTGATGGACATAGAAGGGGGTAGGGCCGGCTCTCCGAGCCCGGCCTGTTGGGTGAGCGGCGTCGTAGGCCCGGCTGGCACAGCCGGCCCTACCTCCGGAAGAAGGACATCAGCAGCGTCAGCACCACGCTGAGCACGATGCAGGTGACGATCGGGAAGTAGAACGTGCCGCGCCCCCGCTGGATCACGATGTCGCCGGGGAGCCGCCCGAGCGGCACCCCCAGCATCACCAGGGCGCCGACACCCGCGATGATCAGCCCGACGACCACGAGCGTGCGTCCCATCACGGCTCCGGGCGCGCGCTACTGCAGTTCCAGGCCCCGGAAGAAGTAACCGAGCTCGAACGCCGCCGTGTCCGGCGCATCCGATCCGTGCGTCGCGTTATTGTCGATCGACGCCCCGAACTCCTTCCGCAGCGTGCCTTGCTCGGCGTTGGCGGGGTTTGTCGCGCCCATCAGCGTGCGCCATTTCCTGATGGCGTCGGGCGCCTCGAGGCACAGCAGCACGCAGGGCCCCGACGACATGAAGTCGGTCAGGCCTCCGAAGAACGGCTTCTCGCGGTGGACGTCGTAGAAGCCCTCCGCTTCACGCTTGGACAGGTGCTGCAGCCGCATCGCGACGATGCGGAAGCCCTCCTGCTCGACGCGGGCGAGGATGCGGCCGATGACGCCAGCCTTGACGGCGTCGGGTTTGATGATGGCGAATGTGCGTTCCATAAAGGGTGGGGACCTGTCGGCCTTCGTCGGTCGGCCTTCGGCCGTCGTGGCATTGCCTCTCGTCCTCACTAGCCGCCAGAGTCGTCCGGCAGTCCGACCGCTAGCGGTGCCGGTCCATGATCTCGTCGAGCACGGCCTTCGGCGGCCGCGTGACGGCCTGCGGCAACGTCGCCAGCGCCTCGTCGACGAGGTTGAGCAGTGAGAGGAAGTCGGTCGAATCCGGCTGGATGTAGATGATCCCGGTCGCGAACTCGCCGCGGCGGACGGTGTCGTGCAGCGTCCGCATCGCCGCGAGCTTGTCGGTGGCGTCGTGCTGGGACGATTCGAGCTTGCGCAGGATCAGCGTCGAGCCGTCGTGCATCCTGACCGGCGTGGCGCTGCCTTCCTCGTACTCGACCGAGATGTCCTCGAAGAACGGCACGAAGCTGACCTCGTTGATCACCTCGTCGTGCTCCTTGGCGTACGCGTAGCTCTTGGTCGACCCTTCGTGATCGTTGAAGGTGACGCAGGGCGAGATGACGTCGATCATGCAGGTGCCGCGATGGCTGATCGCCGCCTTGAGGATCGACAGCAGCTGCTTCTTGTCGCCCGAGAACGAGCGCGCGACGAAGGTCGCACCGAGTTCGATCGCCAGCGCGCAGATGTCGATCGGCGGCAGGTCGTTGACCACGCCGTTCTTGAGTGTGCTCCCGAGATCGGCCATCGGCGAGAACTGGCCCTTGGTGAGCCCGTAACAGCCGTTGTCCTCGACGATGTAGATCAGCGGCAGGTTGCGGCGCATCAGGTGCACGAACTGCCCGATGCCGATGGCGCCCGTGTCGCCGTCGCCGCTGACACCGATGCCCAGCATCGTCCGGTTGGCGAGCAGCGCCCCGGTGGCCACCGACGGCATCCGGCCGTGCACGGAGTTGAAGCCGTGTGCGGGTCCCAGGAAGTACGCCGGGCTCTTGCTCGAGCAGCCGATGCCCGAGAGCTTGAGCACGCGCGTCGGCTCCACGCCCATCTCGTAGAACGCGTCGATGATGCGCTCGCTGATGGCGTTGTGGCCGCAGCCGGCACACAGCGTGGTCTTCGCCCCGCGGTACGCCGCGGGCTCGAGGTTGATGCGATTGACCTTCTTCGGCGGTGTGGGAACGACTGGCGTGGACACGGTTAGACGGCCTCCTCTGCCCCGACGATCGCGTCTTCGAGCGGCATCTCGGCGGGCAGCGCCATGCGCGCTTCGTGCGCGCGAATCTCCTCGGTCACCGAACGGGCGTCGATCGGCAGCCCGTTGTAATGCCGAACGCTCGCGAGCTTGCTGATCTGCGTGCCGGACAGTTCCTGGCGCAGCAGCCCGAACATCTGGCCATCGCGGTTCTGCTCGACCACGTACACCCGGTCGTGCGCATCGATGAACTCGGCCACGTGATGCGTGAACGGGAAGGCGCGCAGGCGCAGGTACGAGGTGTCGATGCCGGCCTCGTCGCGCAACTGGTCACGGCTTTCGACGATGGCCCAGTGGGAGGTGCCATAGGCGATGATGCCGACGCGAGCACCCGCACGCACGTCGACCTCGGGCTGCGGCACGTGCGCCCGTGCGGTCTCGAACTTGCGCGACAACCGGTCGATGTTGCTCACGTAGTCGTCGGGGCGTTCGCTGTATTGCGCCTTGGCATTGTGGCCCGACCCGCGCGTGAAGAACGCCGGCCCGAACTGCCCCGGTAGCGTGCGGTACGGGATGCCGTCGCCGTCGACGTCCTTGTAGCGTCCCCACTCGCCGATGCGCTCCAGTTGCTCGGGCGTCAGCACCTTGCCGCGATCGAGGGGCGCTTCGGGATAGGCGAAGGGTTCGGCCATCCAGGTGTTCATCCCGAGGTCCAGGTCGGTCATCACGAACACGGGCGTCTGGAAGCGCTCGGTGAGGTCGAACGCGTCGGTCGCCCTCGTGTTG
>JAEYZV010000484.1 GCA_023427865.1 Acidobacteriota bacterium | reverse complement strand
TACCTGATGATGGAAGCGATGGCCGACGCCGGCGTCCGTGTTGGCCTGCCGCGCGATCTCGCGCTGCAGCTCGTGGCCCAAACCATGCTGGGATCGGCGCGGATGGTCCTGGAAACGGGCCGGCATCCGGCGGCCCTGCGCGACGACGTGACGACGCCAGCCGGTTGCACGATCGGCGGTGTGCTGATGCTCGAGGACGGAAAGATCCGGTCCGTCCTCGCTCGAGCGGTGGAGGAAGCCACGCGCATCGTCGAGCAACTCGGGAACACGGCCAAGGCAAGGGCCGACGCGTAGCGACGCCGGCCGCTGCGCGGCTGCCCGGCTCAGAGCGCCGCGGCGATGGCGGCGGCGGTCACGCCCAGGAACAGCAGCCCGCCGATCGCCAAAGCGATGATGCTCGTGGCTTCGGGGAGGACCCGGTAGGCGGGCACGCCGTGGTCGGGATGCACGTACAGCGTGACGGTCGACCCGACCGGGGGCGGATCTGCGAAGCGTGAGTCGTGCGAGTCGCGCGGGCGGCCGGTTCCGGTCGGCGAGTCCACCAGATGCTCGACGGTTCGCGACCCGACGTGGTACCGCACGCGCAGCCGCTGACGCAGCTGCCTGCCGCTTACCAGCACGTCGTGCCCGAGCACCGTCCCCTGGGCGCGCGGCCAGCGTGCGATCTCGCCGCGGCGGCGGAGATGGCGCAGGGCCATGAACAGCATGAACACCCCCGCTGCGGCGAACACGCTCCCGAAAAACACCACCTCGACGATGGCCATGGAATGGCCGCATCATAGCGCGGCGCTCTGCGGGCCCTCGGTGCTACCATCCCGGCATGACCAGACTCCTGTCGTTGTGCAGCGTCGCCCTGCTTGGCCTGGCGGCGACCGCGTCGGCACAGGGTCCGGCCCCGGCGACGCAGGCCCCCGCGCCCGCGCCGCAGTACTCGGCAGACCTCAAGGTCGGCGATCCCGCGCCGGCATTCGAGCTGCCGGGGTCCGACGGCAAGACGCACAAGCTGTCGGACTACAAGGGCAGGACCGTGGTGCTCGCGTGGTTCCCCAAGGCCTTCACCGGCGGTTGAACGGCCGAATGCAAGTCGCTCCGTGAGAGCGGCAACATCCTCAAGACCTACGACATCGCGCTGTTCATGGCCAGCGTCGACGACCTCGAGACCAATACACGGTTCGCGAAGGAGAACGACGCGAACTTCCCGATCCTCGCCGACCCGTCGAAGGCGGTCGCGAAGCGGTACGGCGTGATCCGCACGGACCGCCCGCCCGAGCAACAGCTCGCCACGCGGTGGACGTTCTACATCGGCCCCGACGGCCGCATCCGGCACATCGAGAAGAACCCGACGACGGCAACCGCGGGGCAGGTGATGCTCAAGAACCTCGAGCAGCTCGACGTGCCGAAGCGGTAGGCGCGGCTGATGCTGCCGTGAAACGTTGCCGTCCGACGGCCTTGAAGCGTGGCCGTCGGACGGTCTTGATGCGAAGACCATGACGGCCTTGAAGGTGGGGCGAGGCCGAAATTCGCTACGTGTACGCGGTCGCGATGAGCCACACGCAGGCGACGACGAGCACCGCCGTCATGATGTGGTCGAACACCTCGGGGTTGACGCGCGCGACGAAGTAGCGCCCCAGGTACACGCCCACCGCGACGAGCGGACAGAACACCAGCGACCACGCGAGCGCCGCCGGCTTCACCACGCCAGCGGCGAGCGAGCCCGGCAGCTTCAGCAGGTTGATGATTGCGAAGAACAGCGTGTTCGTCCCCATGAACACGGTGGGCGAGATCGGCTGCAGCAGCAGGTACGACGTGATGGGTGGGCCGCCGGCGTTGAGCATCGCCGAGGCCATGCCCGACAAGAGCCCCGCGACCGGCCCGTGCCAGGAGCGGCGCGTGTAGTGCTCACGCCCGCGCCAGTGCGTGAAGATCTTGTACCCCGTCGCGATGAGGCCGGCGACGCCGAGCCCGACGCGCAGCGAACGGTCCGGCAGCCCACGCAACAGGAACAGTCCGACGGCGACGCCGACCGCCCCACCCGGAATCAGCGCCCAGGAGTGGCGACGATCCCACGTGCGCCAGTACGAGTACATCGCGAAGGCATCGCCGACCATCAGCATCGGGACCGCGAGCGCGACGGCCGCCGCCACATTGACGCGCTGGCTGATCATGAGCGTGGCCAGCATCGTCGGCAGCGGTCCACCGATGCCGCCCTTCGAGAGGCCGATGAGGAGGGCCGCCGCGCACAACGTGGCCGCGTCGCCCGCGACGATGGCCGACAACATGTCAGCAATCAATTACCGACACCTGCGGCGTGGCGGCCGGCGGCGTACGCTGCTGCCAACGCCGTCCAGATCGTGGACGTGAGCAGGTCGGGTGCGCTCCCCGACCGCGCCCCGGATCGCCCGGCGCAGGCGCGTCCTGCGTCCATCGTGCGTCAGTGCCTCGCGGCGTCGAGGCGGGCGCGAGCCTCACGGAACACGGAGGCCATCATCTCGTCGGTGAGGCGTCCGGTATGCGTGTTCTGTCGCGACGGATGATACGACTGGAGCACGCTCGGCGCGCCGAGTGCGCTCGCGTCCACGAAGTGCCCGTGCGCGAACGGCGCTGCCGGAAGGCGCTGGCCCCGCCGCGCGAGCAGGCGCCGATAGGCGTCGTAGGCGATGCGTCCGAGGACCACGACGAGCCGGATGTTCGGCAACGCGGCCACCTCCGCCTCGAGGTGCGACAGACAGCGATCCACTTCCGCGGGCGTCGGCTTGTTGTCGGGCGGCGCACAGCGAACGCCGGACACCACGTAGGCGTCGGTGAGCCGCAGCCCGTCGTCCGGGCGATGCGACGTGGGCTGGTTGGCGAAGCCCCCGGCCATCATGCCGCGCATGAGGAAGTCGCCCGACGCATTCACGCCATCACCGGTGAACACGCGTCCGGTGCGGTTGGCGCCATGCGCGGCTGGCGCCAGCCCCAGCACGAGCAGCCGGGCAGCGGCGTCCCCGTACCCGGGCACCGGACGGGCCCAGTACGTCTCCTCACGGAAGGCGGCGCGCCTGGTCTCGGCGATGGCGGTGCAGTAGGCGCGCAGGCGTGGGCACGCCTCGCAGGCGATGACGTGTGCGTGCACCGTGCGCAGCGCCGGCGGCACGGGTTCCTGGGCGGGGTAGGCGATCGTCTGAGCGGCCTGGCGACGCGCGGGCACGGGCGATTGACGGGCGTGGAGTCCTTACCGGCTGCCCGCGGTCGCCGCCTGTGCTGCAAGGCTGTCGGCCTGTTCGTGCGCGTGGGAGGAACTGCGCACGAGCGGGCCGGACTCGACGTGGCCGAACCCGAGCTCCAGCGCGATGGCCTTCAGCTCACGGAATTCGTCGGGCGTGTAATAGCGCACCATCTCGAGGTGCGACTCGGTGGGCCGCAGGTACTGGCCGATCGTCAGGATGTCGACCTCGATCCCGCGGAGGTCGCGGAACACCTCGACCAGTTCGTGCTTTTCCTCACCCAGGCCGACCATCAACCCCGTCTTGGTGGGGATGTGCGGCGCATGGGCCTTTGCGCGCGCGAGCAACTCCAGCGTGCGCGCGTACTTCCCGCCGCTGCGGGCCTTGCGGTACAGCCGCGGCACCGTCTCGGTGTTGTGGTTCAGCACGTCCGGCCCGGCCTCGAGCACGGTGACGAGCTGATCGGCCTTGCCCTGGAAATCGGGGATCAGCACCTCGATGCGGCACTCGGGCGAGAGCTCGCGCGTCCTGCGGATGGTCTCGGCGAAGATCCCCGACCCGCCATCGGCGAGGTCGTCCCGATCGACCGACGTGATCACGACGTAGTTGAGGCCGAGCACCTTGACCGCGTCGGCGACGCGGCGTGGCTCGTCCAGATCCAGGGTGGCCGGCCTGCCGTGTGCGACGGCGCAGTACCCGCACGCGCGGGTGCAGACGTCGCCGAGGATCATGAACGTCGCCGTGCCGTGATGCCAGCACTCGCCGATGTTGGGGCAGCGCGCTTCCTCGCACACGGTGTTCAGGCCGAGGCCACGCATGAGCTTCGACAGCCGCAGGTAGTTCTCGGAACCCGGCGCCTTGACCTTCAGCCACTCGGGCTTGGGGCGTCGCGGGGTGATCACGTGCAAGGGAGCAACAACTGTGTCCATGGGGAGTGGTGGCAGATCGGGAAGGCCCGGCTGGGACAGCCGGCCCTACCCAGGTCGACAGGCCCGGCTGGGACAGCCGGCCCTACCTAGTCGGCGATCGTAGCATGCGGTTTGGTGACGCCTGCGTCGGCTTCGGTGGCACGTGGCAGCAGGCCGGCCACGCTGCGGACGAGCTGATCGGGCCGCCACGGCTTCTGCAGGAACGTGGTTCGGGGTGCCACCGTCAGGTCGCCGGCTTCCTCGGCCGTGTAGCCGCTCGTCAGCACGATCGGAATGGCCGGACGGATCGTGCGGAGGGCGTGCATGACCGCACGACCCTGGATGCCCGGCAGCGTGAGATCCAGCACGACGAGGCCGAAGTCGTCGGGGGACTCGGCGAAGAGCGCCACGGCGTCTTCGCCCGTGGGCACGTCCGTGACGGCATGGCCGGCGCGCCGCAGTGCCGTCCGCGCGACGTCGCGTACGAGGCGCTCGTCGTCCACCAAGAGCACACCCGGCGCGGTCGGTTCCGGCGCGTGGCGTGGGCGAGCTTGTCCGAGGCGTGGCGGGGCTGCGCCGTCGACGGCCGACGGCGTCGCAGCCGGCGCGTCGCTGCGGGCCGACCCGGTGGGACGTCTCGCCTCCACGTGCGCGTCCGCTTCCCGCCGGTCCGCAGGCAGCGTCACGGTGAACGTCGAACCAAGCGCCGGCTGACTCGCCACGGCGATGCGTCCACCATGGCTGCGGACGATCCCCAGCACGGCGGCGAGTCCGAGCCCGCGGCCTTTCGACTTGTTCGTGAAGAACGGATCGAAGACGCGAGCCTGTGTCTCGGCGTCCATGCCAACGCCATCGTCCTGCACCGACAGCCACACGTGCGTACCGGGCGCCATTGCCGGCAGGCCGGGCCGCAGGGTCGCGACCGAGTCGTCGGGTTGCACGAGGCGCGTGCCGGCGGCGATCGAGATGCGTCCCGGCCGATCCCCGATGGCATCGACGGCATTGGTGAGCAGGTTCCTGACGACCTGCCGCAACTGTGAGGGATCCCCTGCGACCGGCGGCAGTTCGGCGGGGAAGGCCAGGCTCACGTGAATGGCTGGTGGGATGACGGGCCCGAGCAGGTCCAGCGCCTCGCGCACGAGCGACTCGAGCCCGACCGACACCACGATGAAGCGGCCGCCGCCGGAGTAGGCGAGCATCTGCGCGGTGAGGTCGCTGGCGCGAAGGGCGGCCCACTCGATCCGCTCGATGTGCCGGCGTACGGGAGCGTCGGCGGGCAGTTCGCCGAGCGCGAGACTCGATTCGCCGAGCACGCCCACGAGCAGGTTGTTGAAGTCGTGGGCGACGCCACCGGCGAGCACGCCCAGGCTCTCGAGTCGCCGTGCCTGCAGGACCTGCTCGTCCAGCACGCGGCGCTGCCGCTCGGCGCGTTCGCGCTCGCGCATCTCGTGGCGGAGGGCGGCCGTGCTCTCGTCGACGAGCTCCTGCAGCTGCCGTTGGCGCGCGTGCAGCCGTTGCACCCGCATCCGGACGAGTCCGAGCACGGCGAGCACCACGAGCGTCGCGGCGGCCGCCTGGAACCACGCCGTCTCGTACATGTGCGCCGGGACGACGATGCTCAGCGTGCGTACCGGGCCGGGCGTGGCACCACGGAGGGCGCGTGCCCGCACCTCGAAGCGGTACTCCCCAGGCACGAGGTTCGTGAACGACGCGACGCGCGACGTGCCCGCGTCTACCCAGCGGTCGTCGAGCCCGACGAGCCGGTACTCGTACTGCACCGCGCGCCCGCCTTGCAGCACGGGGGCGCTGAACTGCACGTCGAGATTGCGGCCCGGGATCTGCCCGCCCGCCGCGGGCAGCCCTGCGCGCTGCTTGTTCACCAGCAGGCTGTCCACGTACACCGTGGGCGCCGGAGGAATGTCGGCTACTTCGGTGGGGTCGAAGATCACGACCCCATCGGCGGTGGCGAACCAGAGCCGGTCGTCGACCGCACGCCAGCTCAGGGGCTGGTTGCCGTCGGTGCCATCGGTACCCGGCACGCCTTCGGTGCGACCGTAGAGCGAGGTCGACAGCAGCTCCGGACGACCGTCGATGCGCGCATGGACGTCCGCCATGCGCACGACGGCCAGGCCCTGCGTGCCGGTGAGCCACAGGCGTCCGCCGTTGTCCTCGAGGATGTCGAATACCACGTCCTCGGGGAGACCGTCGCTGGTGGTGACGCCATCGGCACGACCGTCACGCAGCCGGAAGAGCCCGCCGCCGTACGTGCCGATCCACAGCGTGCCCACCGAATCGCTGTGCAGCGACGTCACGAACGGGTTCGTGAGCCCCTGCCGCTCGCCCCAGGACACGATCCGGCCGTCGCGTTCGATGCTCTGGAGCCCGCCGCCGTACGTCCCCACCCAGATCCGGTCCTTCAGCGCGTAGATGACGCGGACCTCGCTGCTGCGCAGCCCGTCGGCTTCTCCGATGCGTCGCCACCGGCCGTGCTCGTAGCGAATCAGGCCGTTGCCGCCGAACCAGACCGCGCCTCCGGCGGCATGGTCGACTTCGATCGTCCGCACCGAGGCACCCACCACCTGGGCTCCGAGTCGGTCGAGGATGCGGCCGTCCTTGAACCGGAAGGCGCCGGCACCGTTGGTGCCGACCCAGACGCTGTCCTCGGGCCCTCCGACCACCGAGGTGATCGCCGTCGACGGCAGTCCGTCACTCTCCGCGTAGACCTGTACCTGGCCGTCGCGGATGCGCACGAGCCCGCCGCCGTACGTGCCGACCCAGAACGTGCGTGTCTGGGCGTGCTGGTAGATCGTCGTGATGGGGTAGGGCGGCAGCCCCGACCGCGCATCGAGCAACTCGCGTGCGGCCGGCGCGAGCCGATTCAGGCCGCCGCTCAGCGTGCCCACCCACAGCGCGCCGTGGCGGTCCTGATGCAGGGAGATCAGGTAGTCGGTGCTCAACCCGTCACGCCGGCCGAAAGAGCGGAAGCTGCCACCGTCGCGGCGCACGAGCCCGCCGCCATGCGTGGCGGCCCAGAGGACGCCCCGGCGATCGACGAGCACCTGCAGTACGCGCTCCACGGGCAGGCCGTCGTCGCGTCCGAAGGCCGTGACGGTGTCGCCGTGGATGCTGGCCAGGCCCATTGGCGTGGCGATCCAGATCGTGCCGTCGGGCGCCTCGGTGACCGACGTCGCCGCCGTGGCGGGCAAGCCCTCGCCGGTCGCGTACCTGCGGACCGTGGTGCCGTGCAGGCTGATGAGTCCATTGTGGGACGTGCCGAACCAGAGGCGCTTGTCGCGCGACTGGTACACGACGTTCACGCCGCCCTCGGCGAGGTCTGCCGGCAGTGAGGGCGCCTGCCAGCGCCGCCCGTCGAAGTACCGGGCACCTCGCGAGGAGGCCAGCCACACGCGGCCGTCCCGATCGCGGGACAGATCCCACACCACGTCGTGCGGCACGCCCTCGGCCGCGCCGTACCGCGTGGCGACGCCATCGACGACGTGGAGGACGCCGTGTCCGTACGTGGCGACCCACAACGCGCCGCTGGCCTCCGGGAGCACGGCGGTCAGGCGCATGTTGCCGATGTCGAAATCGCCGGCGCGGGTCATCGGCCGGAACTGCACGCCGTCGAAGCGCGCGAGTCCCTTGCGGGTGGCGATCCACAGGTAGCCCTGGTCGTCCTGGGCCACGCTCGTGACGGTGTTCTGCGGCAGGCCGTCCTCGACGCGCCACTGGTCGACGATGAGTCGAGCGGAGGGCTGGGCAAGCGACGCCATCGTCGTGGCGAGCCACACACCCAGCACCAGCACGCAACGGGCCAGCAGGAACATCCGGACGCTTTCAGGAGAGATCGGCATGAGGGGGCACCTGCTCGAACGGTGTGCCGTCCCAATGGTCGAGCTGATCAGTCTAACCTGATCGGCGCGTTCGGGGAACGCGCCCTACCTGCGACCTGGCCTCCTGACCCCTGACGCCTGCCCTTCTGTGCACGTAGGCGCCGGGCCTCGCCCGGCGCGCGCCAGCCCCCTGGTCCGTCGGGCCAGGCCGGACGGCTACGAATCCAACGGTGCGCCGCACCGTAGCCCCCTGACTACCGGTTCCCTGTCCTCCTGTTCTCTGGCGCCTGACCTGCGCCTGCCCTCCATGTACCTGTCACCATCTCCGACTGAACTCGACCTTGTTCGACGTCGGTGAGAGGAGTATCTTTCACGGGGCGGAACGCTGTTCCGCAGAGTGGAACATGGCAACGCAGTCTTCAGCCGACAAGGCGTTGCACCTCCTGGAGGTGCTGAGCGGCGAGCCCGGTGGCATGGCGCTGCGTGATCTCGCGCGCCAGGCGGGGTTGCCGGCGGCAACTGCGCACCGGTTGCTGCTGGTGCTGCGCCGGCGCGGCTTCGTTCGGCAGGACCAGGAGGGCGGGCGGTACGTGCTCACGCTCAAGCTCCTGGACATGAGCTTCCGGTACCTGAGTGGCTCGGAGTTGCGCCTGCACGCCTATCCGCCGCTGCGGGAATACGCGGCGCGGACCCCGGCGCGCGCCTTCGTCTCCTTGCCCGCCGGGGAAGTGACGTACGTGTGGGGCGGTCAGGACGATGCGCCCGCGATGTATACCGCGTACGGCAAGACGATGCCCGGGCACTGCTCGCTGTTCTTTGCCGAAGGCCAGCAGCGCCGCCTGAGTTGTGCCCGCCTGTGCTCGGCTGGCGACGTGGCGCACTCGGCGGAGGTGGTGCGCCGCTTCGGGGCGGGGGGCGCGGCCGATGGTTACCGGTTGAACTGCGCCTGTGCGCCGGTGCGCGACTACCGCGGGCAGGAAGTGGCTCGCGTAGGCGTGTTCACCCACGGACGCGGAGAAGGCCCGCTGCACGACGAGCACGTGCCGGCGGCGTGGGACCTGGCACGGGCGACGTCCGTGCGGCTCGGATACCTGCCGGCCGACGTGGTGCCGGCGATGACCCCCCGGCACCGCTGACGCGGCGCTTTTCTCAGGAGGACACGTGGCGTACGTTATTACGGAACCCTGTATCGGCACCAAGGACACGGCCTGCGTGGACGTGTGTCCGGTGGACTGCATCCACCCGCGCAAGGACGAGGGCGATCACGAAGGCGCCGAGATGCTCTTCATCCATCCGGACGAGTGCATCGATTGCGGCGCGTGCGTGCCGGCCTGCCCGGTCGAGGCCATCTACGCGATGGACGAAGTGCCGGACCAGTGGAAGGCGTATATCGACAAGAACGCCCAGCATTACCAGAAGTAGCGGCACGCCGGGGACGAGACGGCGTGCGGCGCTGTCCAACGGGCAGTACAGGCCGGCCGCCGGCCAGGATGGTGGAAATGACCCGTCTCGTGTCTCGTGCCCTTTCGTCTCGCACCGCCCGTGTCTGTGGCGCCGTGTCGGCCGCCGTGCTGGTGGTCGGCCTTGCCTCGGTGTCGCCGCTTGCCGGCCCGCCGGCGACGGCGCAGTCTGAGCTGACGCGCGGCCAGGCGTTCTTCGAGAACGCGAAGTATCGCGAGGCGGTGACACACCTCACCCGGGCGCGCGAATACGACCCCGCCCTGGCGCCGCCGGTCACCCGTACCATCGTCCGGGCCCTGTTGCGGGTCGGCGACTTCGGGCGCGCCGAGCAGGAAGCCGGCACGCTCATCTCGTCGACGGTGGATGCCGACGATCTCGCCCTTCATGGCGAGACCCTGTGGAGCATCGGCGCCTTCGAGGAGGCCAACGCGCGGTTCACCGCCGCGTTGACGCTGGACGCGCACCATGCCGCGGCGCTGCACGGCATCTCCCGCGTGCTCGACGCACGCGGCAAGACCGAGGACGCGCTGCAGACCGTCGAGCGCGCCATCGAGCGCGACGCCGAGACGCCGGAATACCACCACACCCGCGCCTACTATCTCGAACGCCTCGGGCGGTATCGGGTGGCGTCCGACGAACTCGAGCGCTACCTGCGGCTGCTGCCCGAGAAGGGTTTCAAGGAGCAGCACAAGCTCGCCAAAGCCCGCATCAAGTTCCTCCGCCACTTCGACGAGCGCACTCCGATGCAGATGACCCAGGAGGTCGCCGACCTGGTTCACGTCATCCCGTTCCGCGTCGAGCGCGAGAAGATCTTCGTCAAGGCGCGGATCAACGGGCGCGTCTCGCAGGAACTCGTGCTCGACACCGGCGCCGAGATGAACGTGCTGTCCGAGGAGGCGGCGCAGCGGGCGCAGGTCTACTCGGTGGCCGAGACCCTGAGTGCCGGCGTCGGCGACGTCGGTATGCGGCGGCTGAAGCTGGCTCGCATCGCCAAGCTGGAGATCGGGACCTTCAAGGTCGAGCACGTGCCGGCGATGATCAAGGATCCGCCGCTGAAGAAGTGGCCCACCGCCGACATCGACGCGTTCTCGCCGCTGGCCCTCGGGTTGTCCATGCGCGTCGACTACGAGAACAAGCAGCTCCTCGTGGCCCGGACGCTGCCCAAGCCGACCGGCGCGCCGACCATGGAGGCGCCGCTGTGGATGCACCGCCTGGCGACGGTGCGCGGCACCATCAACGGCGACCGACAGGGCGCCTTCGTGGTCGACACGGGCGGGCAGGCGATCTCGATCAGCCGCACTGCCGCGGTCGGCCTCGAACAGCTCGGTCGGTTCCGCCGCATCCCGCTGCGCGTCTACGGCACGTCGGGCTGGGACAAGGACGCCTTCCTGCTGCCCGGCGTCGACCTCGAGGTCGGCGGCGTGCGGATGGCCCAGACCTCGCTGGTGGTGCTGAACCTGCGCGCTCCCAGCGTGCTGCTCGGCTATGAACTCGGCGGCATCCTCGGCCACAAGTTCCTGAGCAAGTATCGCGTCACCCTCGACATCGAGGAGGGCGTGATGCGGTTGGACAATTAACG
>JAEYZV010000423.1 GCA_023427865.1 Acidobacteriota bacterium | reverse complement strand
AAAGAGACTGGTACCCCACGGAGTAGGGACGCCTGGCGGCGCCGACGGCCGGGTACCAGACGGCGCCGTACTGCGCGTCGGTCTCCCACGAGCCGTGACGGTTGAACACGTCCGAATACGCTTCGAGACGCGGATCCGCAAAGGTGTCGAGTGGCGCCCCGCCTTCCGGAGCGGCCACGGGTGCGGTCGCCCACTGCACGAAACTGTCGTAGGCCGCGGCGTTGAACCGTCGCGGCGCTTCCGGAGCGACGCCGTCGCGCAGGCTGATCTGCTGTCCGGGCGCGAGCTCGGTCGATCCCATGCCCGTCTGCACGTCCGCCTTTCCACGCACGACCGCCACGGTCGTCGTCTCGCCGGCCAGCGTGAGCCGGTACTCGCCGGCCGGGCCGAGCACCACGGACGCGGCAGGCGTGTCGACCCGCAGCGGCGCGGTACCGGCGGCGGGACGCGTGACGAGCGCACGGCCTTCGGTGAGGGCGAGGAGCTCGGCCGACAGCGCCGACATCCGACTTCCGCGATCGAGCGCCACGCGGGTGCCATCGCCCCACAGCAGCTGCACGTACGCCGAGCCGCTGTCGACGCGATCCCCGTAGAGCACCGGATCGCCCGCCGCCAGGGGCTCGACCTCGGCCTCGCGCGTCAACTGGGCGCCGTCACCTTCGAGCCGCAGCACGTGCGGTGGCGGATCGACCGGCGCAGGCGGCGCCTCGGGCTGGGCCGCGACACACGTCGGAAAGAGGATCGCCAGCAGTATCGCCAGCGGTTGCATCACACGCCCTGCATTCACGGCCATTCCTTTCGCGGGGACTGGTCTCATTTTGACTCGCCACTCTGACCAACGGACGGGCCACCTCTACTGAACAGCGCGCGCCCATCGTCGTCGTCCATCCACCCCCAGCCGCCTCGAGCGCCGCGTGAACGCCACGCCTGAAGTCCAAGGGCCCATGACCCCACACACGGCGCATGCTTGACAATATTGCGCTCACTTTTTATGATGCCGATGTTATGAAGGGCTACCGAGGGGACCCTCCCGAGGCCGGCCCGATTGCTTACGCAGAGGGCTGACGTCATGAGCAAAGTCATAGGTATCGACCTCGGGACGACGAATTCCGTCGTCGCGGTCATGGAAGGTGGGGAGCCCACCGTCATCACCAATCCGGAAGGCAGCCGGCTGACGCCGTCCGTCGTCGCCTTCACGAAGTCCGGCGAGCGTCTCGTGGGGCAGGTCGCCAAGCGGCAGGCTGCGACCAACGCCGAGAACACCGTCTACTCGATCAAGCGGTTCATGGGGCGTCGATTCGACGAGGTCTCCGACGAGATGAAGCTCGTGCCGTATCACGTCGTGCCCGAGGGCAATGACGTGCGCATCGACGCGGGCGGGCAGAAGTGGGCGCCGGCGCAGATTTCGGCGATGGTGCTGCAGAAGTTGAAGCAGGCTGCCGAGGAGTACCTCGGGCAGCCGGTCTCTCAGGCCGTGATCACCGTGCCGGCCTACTTCAACGACGCGCAGCGCCAGGCCACCATCGAGGCCGGCCGCATCGCCGGGCTCGAGGTGAAGCGGATCGTCAACGAGCCGACCGCCGCGGCGCTGGCCTACGGCCTCGACAAGAAGGGCGACCAGACCATCGCGGTCTTCGACTTCGGCGGCGGCACCTTCGACATCTCGATCCTCGAAGTGGGTGAGGGCGTGGTCGAGGTGAAGTCCACCAACGGCGATACGCACCTTGGTGGCGACAACCTCGATCAGCGCATCATCGAGTGGATCATCGCCGAGTTCAAGAAGCAGGAAGGCATCGACCTCTCGAAGGATCGCATGGCGCTCCAGCGCCTGCGCGAGGCGGCCGAGAAGGCGAAGATCGAGCTCTCGAGCACGATGCAGACCGACATCAGCCTGCCGTTCATCACGGCAGACCAGTCGGGCGCCAAGCACCTGTCGCTGCAGCTGACGCGCGCCAAGTTCGAGTCGCTCGTCGAGGACCTGCTCCAGCGGGCGCTCGGGCCGACGCGCCAGGCGCTCAAGGACGCGGGCCTGCAGGCCTCCGACATCAACGAGGTCGTACTCGTCGGTGGCTCGACGCGTGTGCCGCGCGTGCAGCAGCTCGTGAAGGAGCTGTTCGGCAAGGAGCCCAACAAGAGCGTCAACCCCGATGAAGTCGTGGCCATCGGCGCCGCCGTGCAGGCCGGCGTGCTCACGGGTGAGGTGAAGGACCTGCTCCTGCTCGACGTGACGCCGCTGTCGCTCGGCATCGAGACGCTCGGCGGCATCATGACGCGGCTGATCGATCGCAACACGACCATCCCGACGCGCAAGAGCGAGGTGTTCTCGACGGCGTCCGACAGCCAGCCGAGCGTGGAAGTGCACGTGCTCCAGGGCGAGCGCCAGATGGCGCACGACAACAAGAGCCTCGGCAAGTTCCACCTCGATGGCATCCCGCCCGCGCCGCGGGGGGTGCCGCAGATCGAGGTCACGTTCGACATCGACGCCAATGGCGTGGTCAACGTGTCGGCAAAGGATCGTGCCACCGGCAAGGAGCAGAAGATCACCATCACCGGCTCCAGCGGCCTCAGCAAGGACGAGGTCGACAAGATGATGAAGGACGCCGAGCTGCACGCCGAGGAGGATCGGAAGCGCCGGGAGCAGATCGAGACGCGCAACCGCGCCGAGCAGGCCGCTTACCAGGCCGAGCGCATGCTGACCGATGCCGGCGACAAGTTGACCGACGCCGAGAAGCAGCCGGTGACCGACGCGGTGGCCGACGTGCGCAAGGCGCTCGAAGGCGACGATGCGGCGGCCATCAACGCGGCGCTCGAGCGCCTCACCGCGGCGCAGGGCAAGGCCGCCGAGGCGCTGTACAAGCAGGCGCAGGCGGCCCCCGGTGGCGCGCAGTCCGGCGCGCCGGGCAGCGGGCAGGGCGGCCCCGGGGCCCCGGCGGACGGCGAGGTCATCGACGCCGAAGTCGTCGACGAGAAGTAACGACGAGGCGAGGATCGACGATGTCGCTCTACGAGCAGCTCGGACTCGATCGGATTGCCACGGAGGCGCAAGTGCGGCGGGCCTACCGCCGCCTTGCGCGGCGCTGGCATCCCGACCTGAATCCGGGCAACGCGGAGGCGGCCCGTCGGTATGCGGCCATCACCGAGGCGTACACGACGCTCGTGGACCCGGTGCGGCGGCGCGCCTACGATGCGGCCGGCCGCACGCCGGCGGCCGCGCCGGCGCCGCCGTCCTTCGCGGGCTTCGATTTCTCGCTCACCGTCCAGGGCGCGCAGGCCTCCACGTTCGGAGACCTGTTCGCCGACGTATTCCGGCAGGCGGCCGGGCACGATCTCGTCGCCACGCGGGGGGCCGACATCCACGCCGATGTCACGGTCACGCTCGCCGACGTGCTGCACGGCGCTACGCGGACGATCGATGTCGCGCGACGCGTGCCGTGCCGGCTCTGTCGGGGGCACGGGGTGCTCGACGCCGCGCCCACGCCGTGCCGGTCGTGCAGCGGCACGGGCAAGCAGCGGCTCGGGCGTGGCCACATGGTGTTCGTCCAGGCCTGCGA
>JAEYZV010000397.1 GCA_023427865.1 Acidobacteriota bacterium | reverse complement strand
CCCCCGAGGCGCCCGCCGGGCAAGGCCCGGCGGCTACGAACAGGTCCAACCCTAGAACGAGAACCTCGCGGCCAGCAGGAGCAGCACACAAAGGGCTCCGCCGTGGCCGCAGAGCTTCTGCTGCCATCGCGCCATGGCGGCATCTTAAACCCGTGCCCGCGCCTTCGTAGCGGCGAGGCCTCGCGGCGGTCGCGCGCGTCGGGCGAGGCCGACGCCTACGCATGGAGGAGCGTGCTCAGCGATGCGTCGAGGGCTGCGCGGGGTACTCCCGCGGCCGGGCGACACAGCACCACGCCTGCTTGGGCACCGGCGCATCGCGGTCGAAGAGTGCCGGGCGGAGTTCGACGATCTCCAGAACAGGCTCGATCGCATTGACAATGTCGCGCGCCGACCGACGCGGCGGTCCTTCCTCGCGTGGCGGGCCTTCGGTGCTGCCAATCACGCTCAGCCAGACGCCGGACGGCGCGAGACAGCGCGCCACCTGCGCGGCGAACCGATCACGGTCCTGGGCCTCGTCGAAGACGTGGAAGACGCCACGGTCGAACACGAGATCGAACGGCCCGCCCGCGGGCAGGCTGCTCAGGAAGTCGAGGACGACGAAACGGATCGGTGCGGAGGGCCTGGCGCCACTCGCTCGCGTGCGCGCCTTCGCGATGGCCCGATCGGAGATGTCCACGCCAAGCACGTCGAAGCCCTGCTCGGCCAGCCACAGCGCGTGCGTGCCGGTCCCGCATCCGATGTCCAGCGCTCGGCCCGGCGGGAGCGAGCGGCCGACGACGAAATCCACGAGCGTCGGTTCCGGTGTGGAGGTGTCCCACGGGATGAACTCCTCCGCATAGTGGGCGTCCCAGTCGAGGTCAGGCACGGCAGGTCTCCGCTTCTGTCGGATGGTAGCGCGCTCGCCGCCGAGCCACTGCGTTCCTACGGCTGCACCATCGCCGGCTGCATGACCTCGTAGAACTCGTAGGTGATCCGCCATCGCGCCGTCTCCCCGGGGGCGGCGCTCGCGTCGATGTAGGGCTCGGGGCACACGGTGCGTGACGCCGACCAGAGAATCAGCTTCGTGAGCGGGCGGTCGCCGCGGATGCGGACGCCGGCGCGGGTCTCGCGCTGCTCGACGCGGAAGTCGTAGTCCGCCGCCGCCGCGCCGTATCCCGTGAGCTCGGTGAAGACGTGTTCGCCACGCCCGAGTTCGCGGCGGAACCGGAGTTCGCGCGCCGCGATGTCGCCGAGCGGCTGCACCGTGCCGAGCGGTCGCGGCTCGAAGGGGAAGCGGACCACGACCGACGACCCGGTCGGGCGACGGTCGAGCGTGAAGAAGTTGTGGTTGTACACGCTCGTGACGATCGGCTTGCGGCCCGTGTTGCTGAGGGCGTGGTCGATGACGAGCGTGTCGCCGTCGACGCGCAGCGTCTTCCGATACGTGTAAGCGTACCCGGACGCTTCATCGAGGCGGTGCGTGAACGTGATGGCGTCGGGCGCCCGGTCGATGGTCCACGTGCCGGGATCGACGATCTCGTAGGTCGCGAACCGTCGATACGCCGCTTCGTCGGGCTTGCGCACGTGGCCGACGCCGATGCGGACGAAGGTGCCGCCGGCCGGGGCCTCCTCGTAGCCGAGCGACGACGCACCACTGAGGAACTCCTCGACCGGCCCGGTGATGGCATCGTGCACGAGCGGGTCGTGCCGCTCGAACCAGGGGCCGAAATACTCGTGGCCGTTCCAGCGGAGGCTGGCGATGGCGCCCGACCAGTCGAAGCGCGTCCCGCGGTAGTACCCGTGCGTCGCATCGGGCAGGTAGACCGTGGCTTCGATGCGGGACCCGGCAATCGTGGCCTGCGGGAACGACGGAGCGGGAACCTCGATCATCATGGGCAGCAGCGCGGAGACGACGAGCGGCAGCAGCACGGGGACCTCAATCGGCGACGGCGAAGGCGAGGATGTTCGGCCCGGACGCCACGGCAACGTACTGCGTGCCGTCGAACCGGTAGGTCATCGGCGAGGCCCGCCACTGCTGGCTGGTCCGGTAATGCCACAGCCGCGCGCCGGTGACCGCGTCCACCGCCACCAGCGCACCGCTGTCGTCGCCGAAGAACACGAGGCCGGCGGCCGTCGAGAGCACGCCGCCCCACGAGCTGGCATCGCCGACCTGCGGCACCTCCCACGCGATCGTGCCCGTTCTGACGTCGATCGCCCGCAGCAGCTGCTGCGGCACGGGATCGTCGGCCGTGCGCTGCGATCCGCCCAGGTAGGTCTTGCCCGGCTCCCACGGGCCCTGTGGACGTGTCGTGTAGACGCTGCATTTCTCGAACGTCTGCACGTAGTAGAGCCCGGTGGCCGGATCGAAGGCCGGCGCGAACCAGTTGGTGGCACCGTCCTGCGACGGGCAGACCTTCGTCCCCTGCGGTGACGGCTCCTGGCCGGGCACCCGAATCGGGCGGCCGTTCGCGTCGATACCCGTCGCCCACGTCAGGCGCTCCACGAAGGGCACCGACAGCAACCGCTCGCCGGTCTCGCGGTCGAAGACGTAGAAGAAGCCGTTGCGGTTGGCATGCAGCATCAGGCGTCGCGGCCGGCCCTGCCACTCGGCATCCACGAGCACCGACGTCTGCGTCGCGTCCCAGTCCCAGAGATCGTGTGGCGTGAACTGGTAGTGCCAGCGCAGCCGGCCGGTGCGGCGATCGAGCGCGAGGATGCAGGACGCGTACAGGTTGTCGCCGAGCCGATCGGAGCCGTCGTACTCCTTCGACGGGTTGCCGGTGGGCCAGTACACGAGGTCGAGCGCGGCATCGTAGCTGCCCGTGAACCACGTCGGCGCGCCGCCGTGCTCGATGTCCTTGCCGACCCACGTCTGCGACCCGGGTTCGCCCGGCCGCGGCACGGTGTGGAATCGCCACACCTCCTTGCCGGTCGCCTTGTCCACCGCCGCGACGAAGCCGTTGGCGCCGTGCTCTCCACCCGAGACACCCGTCACGATGAGATCGCCTGCCGCGAGCGGGGCCGACGAGGCGCCGTAGTTCTGGCGCCAGTCGGCGAGCGGCGTGTCCCAGATCAGCGTCCCCGTGAACCGGTCGAGCGCGATCAAGTGGGCGTGATCGGTCATCATGAAGACGCGATCCCCTGCCACCGCGACGCCTCGGTTCGCGTTGCCGCCGCTGACGCCCTTCGTGCGCGGACGCCGGTAGCGCCAGAGGCGCCGGCCGCTGCCCGCGTCGAGCGCCACGCACTCGTTGGGCGCCGTGACGTACATGATCCCGTCGACGACGACCGGCGTGACCTGCAGCGATCCCGCGTCGGCCATCGTCGCAATCCACCGCGGCGCGAGGCGCCCGACGTTGGCCCTGTCGATGTCCCGGAGTGCCGAGTGCCGGTTGCCGCCGGGATCGCCGTTGTAGGTGGGCCAGTCCACGTCGGAGGTGACCGGCCGCAGCAGATCGCCCGTCCTGCGGAACAGGTGGACGCGCGCATCGGCCGTGCGCAGCTGCAGGTCGTCGATGCCCTCGCCGAGCAGTTCGCCGTCGAGCGTCCGGCCATCGGTGGTCCGCACGATGCGGCGCGGGAGGGGGCGCGCATGTCGCTGGATGGATCGCAGGTGAGCGACGAGCGGCGTCATCTCCGCGGCAGGCAGGTCCTGCGCCGGCATGCCGCGCGACGGGCGTCCTTGGCGCACGAGCGAGGTGACGTCGGCGTCGCTCAGCAACGGCAGCCGCGTGAGGATCTCCGGGCC
>JAEYZV010000370.1 GCA_023427865.1 Acidobacteriota bacterium | reverse complement strand
CGACTTGCCGGCGCCGTTGGCGCCGACGAGCGCGTGCACCTCGCCACCGTGAAGGTCGAGATCGACGTCGACGAGCACCGGTACGGCGAAGGACTTGCCGACGCCTCGCAGCGACAGGAGCGCCATCACCGGCCCGGCGTGATCAGATCCACCGGCGTCTGACGATCCCCCGGTGAGGCGGAGCCCCTCAGGATCTCGAGCGCGTATTCGATGCCGTACACGGCCAGCCTGTCGGCGTGCTGGTCCGCCGTGGCCAGGATGCGGCCGTCCTCGAGCAGTTGCCGCGCGGCAGCGATGTTGTCGAAGCCGACCAGGTGGACCTGCCCGGTGCGCCCGGCCTGCCGCACCGCCGCCGCGGCGCCGAGTGCCATGTTGTCGTTGCTGGCGAGCAGGGCATCGAGGCCGGGGTGTTCGCGCAGCAGCGCCGCCGCCACCGCGTTGGCCTGGTCCTGCTCCCAGCGTGCGCTCTGCACCGCGACGACGTCGATGCCGGCCGCGCGCATCGCGTCCTCGAAGCCGAGGCGACGCTGCTGCGCGTTGAACGCGGTGGGGATGCCCTCGAGGATGGCGACCTGGTCGCCCCGCTTCAACCGTCCGGCGAGCACCTCGCCAATCATGCGCGCCCCGGCGCGGTTGTCGGGGCCGACGAACGGGACGTGGAGGTTGGCTTCCGTGAGGATGGCATCGTCCAGCTTGTTGTCGATGTTGACGACGACCACCCCCTGCGCGTGCGCGCGGCGCAGCACGGGCACGAGCGCGCGCGAGTCTGCCGGCGCGATGACGATGGCCTGCACACCCTGCGCTATCATCTGCTCGACGAGCGCGACCTGCTGGGTGATGTCGCTCTCGTTGCGGATGCCGTTCACCACGAGTTCGTAGTCGTCGGCGTGCTCGGCCTGGTGCTTCCTCGCCCCCTCGGCCATCGTCACGAAGAATTCGTTGGCGAGCGACTTCATGACCAGTGCAATGCGCGGGCGTGGCTCGTCGGTACCCGTGGCCGGCGATTCGGCCGGCGAACCACAGCCGGCAGCGACCACACCGGCGATCAGGACGATCAGCGCGCGACGCATGTGCATGCGGCGAATGATACGGCGACGTCGCGGGCTCGCCCGGCTATCGATCCGACGGGCGCGTTCGAGGGGAGGCGACCGTGCCAGGACCTGGGACATCGCGCTATAAACGTGACAGTTGACAATGCGACAGCCAACTGTCGTATTCTTCCGCCGTGCCTGACGCCGACCCGCGCTACGCGATTGGAGATCTCGCCAGCCTCGGGGGCGTGTCCCGGCGCACGGTGCGTTACTACGTCCAGGAAGGGCTGATCGCGCCGCCGCTCGGGCTCGGGCGCGGCAATCACTACTCGCCGGCACACCTGGACCAGCTGCTCCGGGTCAAGGCGATGCAGGAATCGGGGCAGACCCTCGAGGAGATTCGCCGCTCCCTCGCAGCGGGCGGCACAGGCGGGTCCCGAGTGCCGACCGCCGCGTCCGCGCCAGCCCTGGCGCCTTCGATGCTGACGCGTTCGCTCTGGCGCCGGCTGGCGGTGGCTCCCGGGGTCGAACTGCACGTGGAAAGCGCCGTCGACCTCCCCTCACCCACAGCACTTCGCGAGCTGGCGGAATGGTGCCAGCGACACCTCGGGGCCGCGACCACGCGTCCCGCCGACAAGGACAAGGACTAGCCATGCTCGAACTCGCCGCGCCCCCTGCTGCTGGCCTCTTCACCCCGACCGGTGAGGCCCCGGTCCCGCTCCTCGGCGTGCAGGTCGACGCCGAGGTCACCGGCCTGTGTGCCCGCGTGACCGTCGCGCATCGCTATGCCAACCGCGAGCGCGTGCCAATCGAAGCGGTATACGTCTTCCCGCTCGACGAGAACGCCGCCGTGTGCGGGTTCGAGGCCGTGATCGACGGGACGCGCATCGTGGGCGAGGTGCTCGAGCGCGAGAAAGCGTTCGAGCGCTACGACGAGGCGATGGAGCGCGGCGACGGCGCGTTCCTGCTCGACGAGGAGCGACCCGACGTGTTCCAGGCGAGCATCGGCAACGTGGCGCCGGGCACGGAAGTGCTCGTGCGCCTCACCTACGTGACCGAACTGCCGGTCGACGATGGGCAACTGCGCTTCACGGTGCCGACGACGATTGCGCCCCGATACGCGCCCGAGCAGGACAGGACGGGCGTTGGCCGCAGCGACGCCGACGCGCTGAACCCGCCCGTGGCGTGGCAGGTCCCCTATGGCCTCGGCCTGACGGTGCGGCTATCCATACCGGGCGGCGTCAGCGGCCTTGCCTCGCCGTCGCACCCGGTGGCAATCGCCCTGTCCGATGGACAGGCGGTCGTGACGCTGTCGGGGCACGAGGCGGCCCTCGATCGCGACTTCGTGCTCACGGCCGATGCCTCGGCGCTGCGTACGCCACAGGTCTGGGTGGAGGACCAGGACGGCGCAAAGGCAATCGCCGTCGCGTTCGCGCCCGCCGTCGAGACGGAGTCGGCGCCAGCCGAGGTCGTGTTCGTGGTCGACCGCTCGGGCTCGATGGCGGGCAGCTCGATCGAGGCAGTACGCAACGCCCTCCAGTTGTGCCTGCGTTCCCTGACCCCCGGATGCCGCTTCGACATCGTCGGGTTCGGGAGTACTTACCAGTCGCTGTTCCAGGGCAGCCGCCCCTATGACCAGGCGAGCCTCGATGCCGCAAAGGCGCATGTGGAGATCATGGATGCTGATCTGGGCGGGACCGAGATCGAGCCGGCCCTGCGCTTCGTGCTGGAGAAGCCGGCCGTCGGAGGCCTGCCCCGCCAGGTTGTCGTGCTCACCGACGGCGGCGTGACGAACACCGATGCCGTGCTCGCGCT
>JAEYZV010000269.1 GCA_023427865.1 Acidobacteriota bacterium | reverse complement strand
CCGCTGCTGCAACTCGTGAGCGCCGCGGGAGCGCGGGTGCTGTCGCTGCAGCCGGTGCGCGAGACGCTCGAGGACGTCTTCCTGAAGCACGTCGAAGGCAAGCGCCGTGATGTGCCCGATACGGGGGCGGCGTGATGCTGCACCTCGTGCGAGCCGTCGCGATGAACACGTTCCGCGAAGCGGTACGGGACCGCGTGTTCTACAACCTGCTGCTGTTCGCCGTGATGCTGATCGGGACGTCGATCGTCATCGGCCAGCTCGCCGCCGGGCAGGACGTCAAGATCATCAAGGATCTCGGTCTGGCGGCCTCACTGCTCTTCGGCGTCGGCATCGCGATCTTCATCGGGATCCAGTTGGTCGCACGCGAGGTGGAGCGACGGAGCGTTCACGCGACGCTGTCGAAGCCGCTCGGCCGATCCACGTTCCTGCTCGGCAAGTACTTCGGGTTGCTGCTGACGCTTGGCGTGAACATCGTCGTGATGACGGCAGCGCTGTTCCTGGTGCTGACCGTGTACTGGAAGATCACGCCACCCGGCGTGCAGGCGATCTGGACGGCACCAGCCGTGGACCCGCACCTGCTCACCGCCCTCGTGCTGATCTACGTCGAGCTCGCGCTCGTCACGGCCATTGCGCTGCTGTTCTCGACGTACTCGTCGGCGCTGCTGGCGGCAACGTTCACCGCGGCGCTCTGGGTCGCCGGGCACTTCGTGCAGGACCTGCGCACGCTCCACGAGATCGGGGCCTCGGCGGCCACGTCGTGGACGGCGTGGCTGGTGTCGTGGGTGCTGCCGAACCTGGCGCTCTTCGACGTCAAGGGCGAAGTGGTGCACGGGGTGGCGGTCCCGGCCACACAGGTCGCCGGGGCCATCGGATACGGCGTCACCTACAGCGCGGCCGTGCTGCTGCTGGCCATGGTGATCTTCCAGCGCAGGGACTTCAAGTGAGGCGGGCAGCGGGTACCGTGGGCCGGGGACCGGGGACGGCGAGGACCTGGCTGGTTGCCGGCTCGCTGGCGCTGCTGGCTTCCGCAGTGGGCCTGCAGGCCGTCTCGCTGCAGGCGCGTCCCCAGCGGGAACTGCCGGCTGTCCTTTACCTGCAGTCGCCGGCGGTCGCCAGGCGCGTGGCGCTGTCGTTCGACAACCTCGCGGCCGATCTGTACTGGATGCGGGCCCTCCAGCACTTCGGCGCGACGCGCCTGCGGGGCGGGGGAGAGAAGCGGTTCGAGAACCTGTACCCGTTCCTCGATCTCGCCACATCGCTCGACCCGCTCTTCACCGTCGCCTACCGCTTCGGGGCGATCTTCCTGTCGGAGGCGCCGCCGGGCGGCCCGGGTCGGCCCGATCTCGCCGTGACGTTGCTCGAGAAGGGCCTGAGCGCGTCGCCCGATCGCTGGCAGTACTACCAGGACATCGGCTTCGTGCACTACTGGTGGACGGGGAACTATGCCAAGGCAGCCGAGGCGTTCTCGAAGGGCGCGGCGGTGCCGGGCGCCCCATGGTGGATGAAGTCGCTGGCCGCCGTCACGCTCATCGAAGGCGGCGATCGCCAGACGTCGCGCCTGTTGTGGCGCGCGCTGGCGCAGACGCCCGACAATGACTTCCTGCGTCGGGACGCGCAGCGCCGGCTCGTGCAACTCGACGCACTCGACCAGATCGATCAGCTCACCGCTCTCGTCGATCGCGCCCGCGCCGCCGGCGCGAAGGCGCCCTGGTCGTGGCCGCTGCTGTTCGAGCGCGGCCTGCTCGCGCGGCTGCCGCTCGATCCCACCGGAGAGCCGTATGCGATCGACATGAACACCGGCCACGTCGATGTGAGCCGGCAGTCCACGTTGTGGCCGCTGCCGCAGGAGCCCCGCAAGGTGGCACGCGTGTCGGAGCCGTCGCAGTGAGCCCCGATACGGCGCGGCTCGTCGTCCTGGGCGTGATGGGGTTGCTCGTGGGCAGCTTCCTCAACGTGTGCATCCACCGGCTTCCGCGCGATCTGTCGGTGGTGTCGCCCGGGTCGCACTGCCCGTCCTGCCGGAAGCCGCTGCGCTGGTATCACAACGTGCCGGTACTCAGCTGGCTGCTGTTGGGGCGACGATGCGGGTTCTGCCGTGCGCCGATCTCGTGGCGGTATCCCGCGGTGGAGGTGCTCAACGCTGCGCTCTGGATGCTGCACGGCGTGGTGTTCGAGTGGGATGCGCTGCTGGTCGTGCGCCTGGCGTTCGCGACGGCGCTGCTGGTGCTCTTCTTCACCGATCTCGACTGCCGCATCCTCCCCAACGAGATCACCGTCGGCGGCATGGTCGCCGGCGTCGTCGCATCGATGCTCCTGCCACCGGGGCTCGTGTCGTCGTTGCTCGGCGTCCTGCTCGGTGGGGGCGTGCTGTGGGCAACCGGCGCCGCCTACGAGAAGGTGCGCGGCGTCGAGGGCATGGGCATGGGCGACGTGAAGATGCTCGCGATGATCGGCGCCGTGCTCGGGTGGCCATCGATGCTGCTGACGCTCGTGTGGGCGTCGCTCGTCGGCGGGCTCGTGGGTGCGGTGCTGTTGCTCTTCCGTGCCGACGCGCGTACGACAGCCCTGCCGTTCGGCTCGTTCCTGGCACCGGCCGCGCTGGCGGCATCGCTGGTGGGACAACCGGTGCTGGACTGGTATCTTGGGTTCTACCGCTGATGCCGGTTGCGACGTTCATGTGGCTCGTGGGTCCCCTTGTGGTGCTGTGCTTCGTCCTTGCCTGGGCGATGCGGCGGGCTGCGCTGCGTCGAGAGGAGTACGAGGCGGCACGGCTGCGTGGCCGCACGAGCGAGACGGGGCTGGCCTCGGCCATGTCGGAGGCGCTGACGCGCATGCGCGGGCAGGAGCTCGCCATGCAGGCGCGCCTGGAGGCGCTCGACGGGTTCTTCCGCCAGGTCGTCGAGAGCCTGCCGCATGGCGTGTTCGTGCTGGGACGCGACGGCAACCTACGCGTGGCCAACGCCGACGCGCTCCGCTGGCTCGGTCTGCGCACTGCCGCTGAAGGACAGGTCCTGTGGACGCTCGACGGCACCGAGGCGCTGCGTAGCGTGGCCCAGGAGTGCCTGCAGGCCGACGCGCGGCGCGATACCTCGGTCGTCGGCCCCGGCGCACCGGGCGTGGCGGTCCCGGTGACCGCCCTGCCGCTCCGCTCACCGGACGGAGAGACCGACGGCGTGCTGTACCTCGTACACGTCGAACGCGTGGCGTAGCGAGCTCCCCTCCACCGGCGTGTGGCAGCGGCTGCGATGCCCGCCGGAGCGCGGATCGCGCATTCTGCAGCGCGCGTCGCGTGCGCACGTGCTTTCCTGTTCGATCGATGATGTCCGCGATGGCGCGAGCCTTGCCTTGGATCCGGGCATGGTTCGCCAACGTGATCGCACGCGACACGGCGCGTCGCTGATCGAGGCCGTCATCGCCGCCGGGCTGCTTGCGGTGGTGCTCACTGGCGTGGCGCCGCTCATTGCGGCCGCGGTCACCGGCACCGCAGCGGCTCGCGTCGACCTCTTGGCCGCGCAGCTCGCCAGGCAGCGCCTCGCGCAGCTGCAGGCGCTCACCCACCTCAACACCGCCGGCACCATCGTCTCGGACCAGGCGACGGGCTTCGGGAGCGGCGTCTTCGGATCCAGTGGCGCCGGCCTGGCGCTCACGGGTCTGGCCCCACTCGAGTCGTCGGTTGCCGGGTGGGTGGACTGGCTCGACCAGCGGGGCGCCTGGCTGTCTGCGGATGTCGCACCACCGCCCGCCGCGCGGTACCGCAGGCGCTGGGGCCTGCTCCCGGGCTCGAGCGCTGACTGCATACGGGTGTGGGTGGAGGTAGCGTCGCTCCCCGCGTCGTCAGGTCAGGGCGCTGCGCACGCGTCCGGGCATCAGTGCGCATGGGGCGCGTGGCCATGAACGGACGCACCCGGGGCCGCCAGGGCGTCGCGCTCCTCGACCTCCTCGTCGCGACGTGCGTCGCGCTCGCCGCGCTGGCCGTGGTGAGCACGGCGCTGCCGCCCGTGCTCGACGCCGTGCGTGCCGTGCCGGAGGCCGCCGACCTGCACCAGCG
>JAEYZV010000263.1 GCA_023427865.1 Acidobacteriota bacterium | reverse complement strand
CCAGCGCGTCCCCCCCCCGCGCGCGCCCGCCCACGCGGCCCGCCGGCTCGGGTTCGCGTCGATCAACATCGACTTGATCTACGGCCTGCCGCGCCAGTCGGTCGCCTCGTTCGCCGAGACGGTCCGCACCGTGCTCGACATCGGCCCGGATCGTGTCGCTGCGTACTCGTTCGCGCACGTCCCCTGGATCCGCGCGCACCAGAAGCTGCTGGCCGTGGAGGAACTCCCTTCCGCCGATCGCAAGCTGCAGCTGTTTGTCGACGCTCGTACCCGCTTCCTTGCTGCCGGCTATGCGCCAATCGGCATGGATCACTTCGCGCTGCCCTCCGACGATCTCGCGCGTGCGGCCGCGGGCGGGCGCCTCCATCGCAACTTCATGGGCTACACGACACGCCCCGCGTCCGACCTGATCGGCCTTGGCGTTTCGGCGATCGGCGACGTCGCCGGCGCGTTCGCCCAGAACACGAAGAAGCTCAGCACCTACTACGCCGCCGTGACGAGCGGTCGCTTCCCCGTCGAACGGGGCTATGCGCTCGATGCCGACGACGAGATCCGGCGGCACGTGGTCACGCAGCTGATGTGCAACATGCAGCTCGAGTCCGCCGACGTGGCGCGGCGCTTCGGGATCGACTTCGAGGCGTACTTCGACGTGGAACGCCGCGAGCTCGAAGAGGGGCCGATCGCGCACGGCTTCCTCCGCGACGAGGACGGCTGGCTGCGCGTGACGCCCGCGGGACGCCTGTTCATCAGGAACGTCTGCATGATCTTCGACCGTCACCTCCGCCGGAAGCAGGCAGAGGCACAGGTCTTCTCGAGGACCATCTGACATGATTGCCGTCGCTCCGACTTCCGTGCTCGACACTGGCGACCTGCCGGTCGTGAGTCGTGCGTTCCAGCCGCCGCCACTCGGCGTCCTCCTCTTCAACATGGGCGGACCCGGCACGCTGGACGACGTCGAGCCGTTCCTGGTCAGGCTGTTCTCGGACCGCAACATCATCGAGCTGCCGATGGGCGCGATGCTGCAGCCGCTGATGGCGCGCCTCATCGCGAAGATGCGCGGACCCGGCGTCCGCCGCAACTACGCGTCCATCGGCGGCGGCTCGCCGCAGCTCGCGCTCACGCGCCTGCAGGCGGCGGCGCTCGGTGACCGGCTCGAGGCCCTGACCGGCCGTCGGTACGTCGTCGAGATCGCCATGCGGTACTGGCAGCCCGACACCGAACACGCGTTGCAGCGCCTTGCGGCGGCTGGCGTCTCGCGGCTCGTCACGCTCACGCTCTACCCGCACTTCTCGCGCGCGACGACGGGGTCCTCGCGCCGGGAGTTCGAGCGCGTGCTCGCCAGGCCGGAGTGGCGCAATCGCTTCGACGTCTCGCACGTCGAGGCGTACCCGGATCACCCGCTGTACCTCGAGGCGATGACCGACACCGTGCGACGCGCCCTGAACACGTTCCCCCCGGAGCGACGCGACGAGGTCACGCTGCTGTTCAGCGCGCACGGGTTGCCGCAGAAGTTCGTCGATGAGGGCGACCCGTACGTCGAGCACACGGAACTGACGGTGCGGGGCATCCTCGAGCGTCTGGGTGTGCGCAACCCGCATGCGATCGCGTTCCAGTCGCGCACGGGCCCGGTCACCTGGATCGGGCCGGGCACCGAGGACGTGCTGCGCGGGCTCGGGCAGCATGGCGTCAAGGAAGTGCTGATGGTCCCCGTCAGCTTCGTCTGCGATCACATCGAGACGCTCTACGAGGTGGACCAGCTGTTCAAGGAGGAGGCGCACGCGGCCGGCATCACGGACTACCGGCGCACCGAAGCGCTCAACACGCATCCCCTCTTCATCGAGGCGCTGGCTGACCTGGTCGGACGTCAGCTCGTCGAGGCATGACCGGCATGCCGTCCGGTGGTGCGCCTCGCGTCGTCGTCGTCGGCGGCGGCATCGCGGGGCTGTCGGTGGCGCACGCGCTGATGCAACGCGGCGCGCGTGCGCGTGGCATCGCGGTGACGGTGCTCGAGCGCGCGTCCCGCGCCGGCGGCAACATCCGCACCGAGCACGTCGATGGCTACGCGTGCGAATGGGGTCCGAACGGGTTCCTCGACAACGCGCCGGCCACCCTCGACCTCGTGCGCGACCTCGGCCTGTCCAAGCGGCTGCAGCCGAGCGATGACAGGGCCCGGCGGCGTTTCATCTTCCGTCACGGCCGGCTGCACGCCCTTCCGGGCGGCCCCATCGACTTCCTCACGAGCGGGCTGCTGTCCTGGTCGGGGAAGCTGCGCCTGGCACTCGAGCCCGTGGCGCGGGCTCGTCCCGAGGGCGACGAGACGATCCACGCGTTCGCGGCCCGCCGCATCGGCCTCGAGGCGGCCGACGTGCTCGTCGACTCCATGGTGTCGGGCGTGTTCGGCGGCAACGCCCGCGAACTCTCGCTGCGCGCCTGCTTCCCGAAGATGTGGCAGATGGAGGCCGACCACGGCGGCCTGTTCCGCGCGATGCTCGCGCGCCGCCGTACGCAGCCGCGGCGACATGGGGAGGCGATCGGATCGCCGCTCGGCCGACTGACTTCGTTCAAGGGAGGCTCGGAAGAGCTCGTCGCGGGCTTGACGCGGGCACTCGCCGCCGTGGTGCGCACCGGCGTGGAGGTACGCGAGGTCGTGCACACGATCGACGGGTACGTGCTGAAGTTGCGCGATGGTGCGGCAATCGGCGCCGACGTCGTCGTGCTCGCCGCTGGCGCGTCGGTCACGGCACGCATGGTCCGCGGTCTCGACGCCCCGCTCGCTGACGCGCTCGACGGCATCCCGGCGGCACCGATGGCGGTCGCGTGCCTCGGCTACAGGGCGGACCGCTTGCCGGGACCCCTCGATGGCTTCGGATTCCTCGTGCCGCGCAGCGAAGGCATCCGCACGCTCGGCGTGCTGTGGGATTCGTCGGTGTATCCCTTCCGCGCGCCAGAGGGGCACGTGCTGATGCGGGTGATGCTCGGCGGTGCGACGGATCCGGCGGCGGTGGCGCTCGACGACGCGAGCCTGTTGGAGGTGGTGCGCGGAGATCTGCGCACGACGATGGCACTCGACGCGTCGCCGGACTTCGTGCGGATCTTCCGTCACCCCGGCGGCATCCCGCAGTACACGGTGGGACACCTCGATCGCCTCGCCCGCGCGGAGCAGCGGCTCGTGCGGTGGCCAGGCCTCGAACTCGCCGGCAACGGCTACCGTGGCGTGGCGATCAACGCATGCGTCGCCGACGCCGGGCCCGTGGCGACGCGCGTGCTCGCGCACTGCGAGCGCCTCGAGGCTGTCCGCATCCGCGCCAGCGCCTGACCCATTCGGTAGGGCCCGCTCTCCGAGCGTTGGTAGGGCCCGCTCTCCGAGCCGGGCCTGGGTCTGGCCCGGCTGGGACAGCCGGCCCTACCGTCTGCGGGAGTTGGTAGGGCCCGCTCTCCGAGCGGGGCCTGTGTCTGGGCCCGGCTGGGACAGCCGGCCCTACCGTCTGCGGGAGTTGGTAGGGCCCGCTCTCCGAGCGTGGCCTGGGTTCTGGCCCGGCTGGGACAGCCGGCCCTACCGTCTGCGGGAGCGGTAGGGCCCGCTCTCCGAGCGTGGCTTGGGTTTGGCCCGGCGGGGACAGCCGGCCCTACCGTGTGCGGGGCGTTGGTAGGGCCCGCTCTCCGAGCGTGGCCTGGGGAACCGCAAATCACCACACATAGAAGTAGGGCCACTCCTCCGGTGCGCGTACCAGCGCTGCGCGCACGGGATTCTGGCGGAGGTATTCGAGCTTCGCGTCGAAGTGCTCTGACGCGCGGAGTCGATGCTCGAAGAAATCCTGCTGCCAGCGGATGCCACAGCACCTGGCCAGGTAGCGTTTCCAGTTGATGACGAGGTGACGAAGGTCCGTCGTCGCCGAGACGGTGACGAGGACGTGTACATGATCGGGCATGATCACGACCGCGTGCAGTCGCCATGCCGCACGCTGGTCGTAATGCACAAGGCCGTCTCGCACGAGTTCGGCGGTACCACATCGTGCAAGTTGATTCATGCCCCGAGGTGCGGTGCAGACGGTCAGCAAGTGGCAGCGATCGCCCTGTATCCATGGTGGCCTGCCATGGGGCAGTCGTCGCCGACGTGGTGAAGAGGGGCGGCCGTCGTCGGTGTGCATGCGACGCGCGTGGCGCACGATTGGTGCCACGGGCGCAGTACGCGCGGAACAGCCATCGGGCGAATGCCAGTGCAGATTCGCAGCAGGCGGCATTTTCGCCCGTTGCAGATTCTCGAGGCCCGGCTGGGACAGCCGGCCCTACCGTCTGCGGGAATGGTAGGGCCCGCTCTCCGAGCGTGGCCTGGGTTTGGCCCGGCTGGGACAGCCGGCCCTACCGTCTGCGGGAATGGTAGGGCCCGCTCTCCGAGCGTGGCCTGGTCGTGGCCCGGCTGGGACAGCCGGCCCTACCGCCTGCTCTGGTGCCAATCCCGAATCCCCAACGCCCTGTGGATGCGGTAGAGTCCGCGGCATGGATCGCCGAGACTTCCTCTCCCACGCCGCCGTCGTCGGCGCCGCCGCCGTGCCTGCACGGCTCCTCGCGCAAGCGCCGCCCGCATCACAGACACCGTCGCGTCCGCGCCAGGCCCAGCGGTCCGCACCGCCGGCGCCTGCCGGCTTACCCCTCCCTGTTCGCGTCGGCATGACCGACTGGAACCTGGGTCGGCGGGGTGACATCACGCGAATCGCGCTGGCCCGCGAACTGGGTCTCGACGGCATCCAGGTGAGCCTCACGTTTCCCACCGACGACACGCCGCACCTCCGGCAACCGGAGACGCAGGTGGCGTTCAAGCGAGAGGCCCTGAAGCACGGCATCCAGATCTGCTCGCTGGCGATCGGCAATCCGGGCAAGTCGCGGTTGCCGTTCCACACCAACCCGGCGTCGGCTGTGCTCCTCGTCGAGGCGGTGGAGGTGGCCCGCAACCTGGGGACCACCGACATCCTGCTGCCGATCCTCGGCGACAGCCACATCGACATGACGAGCCAGGCGCAGGTGGACACCTTCGTGGCGATGATGAGGGAGGTCTCGCGCTACGCCGAGAAGGCCGGCGTCGTCATCGCCCTCGAGGACTGGATTTCCGCCGAGGACAACCTGCGGCTGCTCGACGCGATCGGGTCGGACTACGTCGGCGTCTACTACGACGCCCGCAACATCAAGGCGCGGCTGCACGACCCGTACGGCGAGCCGGCGAAGCTCGGCAAGCGCATCGACCAGATCCACGTGAAGAACGGGCAGAAGCTGCTGAACGAGCAGGAGCTGCTCGACTGGCCGCGGCTCGCGCAGGAGTACTTCGACATCGGCTATCGGGGCTGGTACGTCCTCGAAACCGGATCACCGACCGGCGACTTCGTTGCCGACACCAAGGCCAACGTCGAATACGTGCGCAAGACCTTCCGCATGCCCGCCTGACGTCCGAGTGGGCGTTGCCGCGCTGCTCACGCGTCGGCACGTGCGCCGCCGGAACCCGAGGAATGCCGGCGGAACCGACCCGCGGGGTCTGAAATGCGTTTCGGATTGACAGCCAGAGGTAAGACCAATACCTTGACGCAGAAACCGAGTCACTTCGACCCCCTTCCGTCGGAGGCGTTCCATGATTCCAGTCAATCGGCTAGGGCCGTTTGCCTGCGTCCTGCTGTTCACCCTCGTGTGCCTCGTGCCCAGCCAGGCGGCGGCACAGGCCATCTACGGCACCGTCACTGGCCAGGTCCAGGACGACTCAGGCGCCGCGGTTCCCGGCGCGACGATCCAGCTCGTCAATGAAGACACCGGTCTCCAGCTCGATGGCGTGAGCGACGAGAGCGGCACCTACACGATTCGCAACGTCACAGCGGGGCCCTACACGCTGCGTGCCTCGTTGCAGGGCTTCAAGGAATACGTGCAGACGGGCATCCCCGTCACCCCGGCCGGCATCATCCGCGTGAACGCGCGGCTCGAAGTCGGCGCGCTGACCGAATCGGTCACCGTGACCACCGAGGCCGCGCTGCTCAAGACCGACAAGGCCGACGTCAGCGTCGACCTCCGACCGGAGGACGTGGTCAACCTGCCGCTGAACCAGTACCGCAACTACCAGGCGCTCATGAACCTGGTGCCCGGTGCGACGCCGCCGGCGCTGCAGAACGCGCAGACCGACACGCCCGGTCGTGCGCTGACCACCAACGTGAACGGCACCGCGCGCAACACGAACACCACCCGCATCGACGGCGCGGCGAGCATCAACGTGTGGCTGCCGCATCACGCGGGATACATCGCGCCGGCCGAGCCGATCGAGAACGTCAACATCTCGACCAACAGCTTCGACGCGGCGCAGGGCATGACCGGCGGCGCGGCGATGTCGGTGGCCACCAAGTCCGGCACGAACCAGCTGCGCGGCTCGGCGTTCTACTTCCGCAACCAGGACGAACTCAACGCCCGCAGCTTCTTCGATCCGACCAAGCTCGACGCCAGCACCAGCATCATGGGCGGCACGGTCGGCGGCCCGATCCTCAAGAACCGGCTGTTCTACTTCGGCGGCTGGGAGCGCAACCTGCAGAAGCAGAGTCGCTTCGATCAGTACACCGTGCCCACCGAGCGGATGCGCAACGGCGACTTCAGCGAGGTGCTGGCGTTCAACCAGAACTTCCGCATCTACGATCCGGCAACCGGCAATCCGACGACGGGCGCCGGACGCGAGGCCTTCCCCGGCGCGATCATCCCGGCCGATCGCATCAGCGGGATCTCGAAGGCCATCCAGGCGCTGTACCCGCTGCCCAACAACGCGGGCACCAACAACGGGCTGCAGAACAACCTGTTCGTCGATCGCTTCCCCGAGGCCACGCGCGACAACTACGACCTGAAGGTGAACTGGAACCGCACGTCGGCGCACCAGATCTGGGCCAAGTACTCGCAGATGGACGCGTCGGTGCAGGACCTGTTCTACCTGCCGTTCGAGGAGGCCGGGGGCGGCGACACGATGGTCTACCTCGGTACGGTCGGCAACACGTGGACGCTCAGCCCGACCCTCATCGTCGACGGCAACGTGGGTTTCAACATCATGACCCACCAGTCGCAGGGCCCTGACTTCGGCACCGACTTCGGCCTGCAGTTCGGCATCCCGGGCACCAACTCGGCCGGCCTCACCGGCGCGAGCGCGACGACGCCCGAGCGCCACAGCGGCATGCCGGTGTTCAACACCGGGCTCGGCGTGCTCGGCAACAACTCCACGTGGACGCCGGTGTGGCGTGACGAGCGCAGCTACACGGCGTCGGTCAACGTCACGAAGGTGGCGGGTCGCCACGAGATCCGCTCCGGCTTCGACTGGGTGCGCCTGCGCCTCGATCACTGGCAGCCGGAGATCGGCAATCCGCGCGGCAACTTCAACTTCGGTGGTGGCCTGACCGGGACGCCTGGCTATGCCGGCGTGGGCGGCTGGAACGGCTACGCGGGATTCCTGCTCGGGCTGCAGAGCGAGTACGGCAAGAGCGTGCAGTTCGAGGAGATGACCGGGCGCGAGAACCAGTTCGGCCTGTACGTGTCGGACCGCTGGCAGGTCAACGAGAAGCTGACCCTCAACCTGGGCCTGCGCTTCGAGTCCTACCCGCTCTTCTCGCGCGCCAACCGCGGTCTCGAGGTGCTCGACCTCGACACGTTCAACGTCGCGCTCGGCGGCGTCGGCGGCAACTCGGAGGATCTCGGTCTCGAAGCGAGCAAGGCGCTGTTTGCGCCGCGTCTCGGCGTCACGTATCGCCTCGACGACAACACCGTCGTACGCGGCGGCTTCGGACGGACGTTCAACCCGATGCCATGGTCGCGCCCGATTCGCGACCCGTATCCGCTGGTGATTGCCTACGGCGCGGCCGGCCCGAACGGCTTCGTCCCGGTCGGTACGCTCGCCTCCGGCATCCCCGGCGCACCGAACCCGGCCATCGAGACGGGCAACGTGCTGCTGCCGCGCGGCGTCAACATGCGAACCCCGGAGGTCGGCAACGTCGACCGCGGCACGATCGACTCCTGGAACGTGTTCGTGGAGCGGCGGCTGCCGCTCGACCTGGCGGTCAGCGCCGGGTACGTCGCCACCGCGACGCGCGGCGGGTACGGAGACCGTAACCTGAACTACGCCGAGTCGGGTGGCAATGCCAACCGGCAGTACTTCTCGCAGGCCGGCAACGCCAACATCCTGCTCTGGGGCTCGTTCACGGAGGCCAACTACCACTCGCTCCAGATGGCGTTGAACCGGCCGTTCAAGAACGGCCTGCTGCTCAAGGGCGCGTACACATGGAGCAAGGCCCTCAACATGGTGGACGATGACGGCCGCGCGGTCGTGACGTGGAGCCAGCCCTCGCAGTTCCACCGCAACTACGCGTATGCCGGCTACGACCGTCCGCACATGCTGCAGCTCGGGTTCGTCTACGAACTGCCGTGGGCGCGCGAATCGTCGGGCGTGCTCGCGCAGATCGTGAAGAACTGGCAGATCAACGGCATCGGCTCGTGGCTGTCGGGCACGCCGTTCACCGTGGGCGGCGACAACGGCCTGCTGCAGCAGCAGGGCGGGCAGCAGACGGCCAACGTCACCGGCGAACTGAAGGGCGGCTTCGGTGAGGCCGGTCCCGACGAGCGCTGGTACGACCCGACGCAGTTCAGCCAGCCGGGCAACGCGTGGGGCAACAGCGGCCGCAACGCGTTCCGCGGGCCGTCGAACTGGAACGTCGATCTCTCGGTGTTCCGTGCCTTCCCCGTCGGCCGGTACCGCCTGGAGTTCCGCGCCGAGTCGACCAACGTGTTCAACCATACGCAGTGGGGCAACCCGGTGACCGGACTCACCGATCCCAACTTCATGCGCATCCGCAGCCTCGCCCGCGATCCGCGGCGAGTGCAGCTCGGGCTGCGGTTCCAGTTCTGATTGAGAGGTAGGGCCTGCTGTCCCAGCCGGCAGTCGATGAGCGGCGCGCCCGCCCAGGCGGCCCGTTGGGACAACGGGCCCTACCAACACACAGGGGATTCATGCACGCTCGTCACGTCCTCGCGTTCACGGCCGCCCTCGTCTCCCTCGCGCTCGTCCGACCGCTCGCACAGACGTCCGCTCTACCCGCCGTCGCGGGATTCGAGCAGATCCACAAGATCGACGTGCACTCGCACATCTACGAAGACCTGCCCGTGGTCAACGAGATGCTGCGGCGCACCAACGTGCGGGTCATCAACGTCAGCAACCCCGGCACCGACGGGCATCTCGAGTTCATGCACCGCTTCAACGCGGAGCTCGTGAAGAAGCACCCCGACATCTTCTCGTTCGCCTCCACGTTCGACCTCACGACGCGCGAGCAGCCGCAGTACGGCCGACGCATCGCCGAGGCCCTCGACCGCACGTTCGACCCGGGGGCGGTCATGGTGAAGATCTGGAAGGAGGTCGGGCTCGAGCTGAAGCGCCCGGACGGGACGTTCATGCTGCCCGACGATCCGCTGCTCGATCCCGTGTACGCACACCTGGCATCGCGCAACAAGCCGCTGCTCGCGCACCTGGCCGAGCCGCGCGAGGCCTGGCTGCCGCTCGATCCGAAAGGGCTGCATTACGGGTACTACTCGCGCAACCCGCAGTGGCACCTCTACGGCAAGCGCGGCTTCCCCAGTCACGAGGCCTTGATGGACGCCCGCGACCACATCCTCGTGAAGCATCCGGACCTGGTCGTGATCGGCGCCCACCTGGGCAGCATGGAACACGATGTCGACGAAGTGGCCCGCCGCCTCGACAGGTACCCCAACTTCAACGTCGAGGTGTCGGCGCGTACGCGCAACCTGACGCGGCAGCCCGCGGCAAAGGTGCGCGCGTTCTTCCTGAAGTACCAGGACCGCATCCTGTACGGCGTGGACCGATCCTGGCGGCCGTACCGCACGCCGGAGGTGACGCCCACCGACGCGCAGCGGGCGAAGTTCGCTGCGGATCTCGAGGCGCAGTACCGCCTCGACTACGCGTACTACGCTGGTACCGGTCAGATGGAGTACAGCGGCGCGCAGGTGGAGGCGCTCGGCCTGCCGCGCGACGTGCTCGAGAAGTTCTACTTCCGCAACGCGCAGCGGTTGATCGGCGTGAAATAGCGGTGAGGGCGCGTTCGGGGAACGCGCCCTACCTTCGAGCCTGCACACTGGCAGGG
>JAEYZV010000242.1 GCA_023427865.1 Acidobacteriota bacterium | reverse complement strand
GCGGCCCAGTTGAACGAGCCCGGCGGGCGCGCCTTGGGCGAGTCCATCGTGACCACGCGGCCGAAGCACGCGCCGAGCGCCCCGTGCATCCCGGGCAGGCCCATCGTGCGTACGGCGAAGTCGTCGTGCTTCGGGAAGACCTCCAGGAGAATCGGGCCCTGCGGGGTGAACTCGTAGCGCCTGGACAGCTCCTCGAGCGCCTGTTCGGCAAGCGGCACCAGGTACGGCTGCAGGATCGGCGCTTCCTGCGGGTGCATCTTCACCGTCAGGTTCCGGCCCGACACCGTGACGAACCCGTCGAGCGCGTCGAGCAGCTCGAGCAGGTTGTAGGTGACCTTGTCGAAGGGGTCGATCGCGAACGCGGCATCGAGCGCCTTGCGGGCTTCGGCCTCGTCGCCCGTGCGCAGCAGGTGCAGGCCGAGCGAGGCCTGCGCGCGGCTGCTCTGGGGATCGAGCGTGACGGCGTCGCGAAGGAAGCGAACCGCCTCGTCGAAGCGATACTGCCGGGCGACCCGCTCACCGATGATGCGCGACACGTCCGCGGTGCGGGGATTGACCGCAAGTGCCTGCTGCGTGAATCGCGTCACGTCCTCGGCGCGATCCTCGATTTGCGCGAGGGCAGCCGACAGCGCCAGCGCCTCCACGTGTCTCGGGTTGGTGGCAAGCACCGTGGCGAGGCCGGCGCGGGCCTCGTCGCGCTTGCTCGCGTCCATGGCCTCCGAGGCGAGCAACACCAGGGCGTCCGGCTGGCCCGGATCGATCGCGAGCGCCTGCCGCGCTGCCGCTTCGGCCGCACCCGGATTGCTGTCGGCCAGTGTCCGGGCCAACCCGACGAGCGCGGGCACGTACCGCGCGTCGGCCTTCAGCGCCGTCTCGTAGGACGCGCGAGCCTCCGGCTCGTTGAACTTCTCGAGGAACAGGTCGCCCCAGCCGGTGTGGATGCGGGGGTCGTCGGGCGACATGTTGGCCGCCGTCTGGTAGTAGGCGTTGGCCAGCCGCACCTGATCGAGGGCCTGCGCCGCCCGCGCCGCGCGGGTCAGCGCGACGGCGGTCCGCTGCGTCTGCACGGCGCGCAGCACGGCGTGCCACAGCGGCAGCGCGGCGTCGGATCGGCCGGTCCGGGTCAGCAGTTCGGCAAGTGCGAGAGCGGGGTCCCCGACGGGCTCGGCAACGAGCGCTTCACGCCAGGCCTGCTCGGCTTCGTCGTATGCGCCGCGACGTTCGGCTTCCCGGCCGCGGATGTACGCACCGACCCAGGCCTGGTCGCCAGCGGCGGCACGCGCCTCGTCGAAATTGCCGTTGACCAGGGGCGTGTGCCAGGGCGGGACCGCCTGCACGTCGGGTTGTGGTGCCGATGGCGCGGCGGCCTGCGGTCGCAACCGCGGCACCGCGAACGGCGGCGCCTGCGCGAAGGTGCCCGAGGCCAGCAGGCACACCCCGCCGATGACGAGTCCGATGCGGTACGAAGACCGCATCGCGCGGCGGGCTGTTCGTGCGCCCGTGGCGCGCCACTGCGACATCTGCGCCTGTGCTCGCATTATATGCACACGTCCGAACCCGTCGGCCCGCGCCCGCAAGCCCCATGCTTCCGGCCGCCGGTCGATTCAGGTTGGACGAGTCGCGAGGACGTTCGGATGGCGCAATGACGTTCAGAAGACCTGCCGCCACGTGAAGTGCATGATCGCAAGGGCCACCTGGAGGCCGAACGTGGCGACCAGCACATGCGTGAGGGCGTCGCGGCGCACGAGCCATCCCAGGTAGATGAAGATCGGGAACAGCGTGGACGTGACGCGGCCCATCGACAGGAAGCCCCCCATGAAGAGCGGGGGCAGCACGGTCACGAGCACGAATGCGCTCCAGGCCCAGCCGAACCGCCGCCCGATCGGCCAGCTCACGCCAATCGCCAGGAAGGTCGCCAGCATGTTCAGGATCTCCACGGCATGCGCCACCGTGTAGCCGTAGAACCCGAGGCCCTGCAGGTCCTGCCACCGCTGCCGTACGAGCACGTGCACGCCACTGAACTGCCGGCCCCACGCGCCATGCGCCTTCATCCAGAGGAACCATTCACCGGTCTGCGCGTGGAGCCACCACGTGAACACCAGCATGCCGATCCCGGCACACGCGGCACTCGGCAGCGCCGCGGCGAGCGTCTGCCAGCGGTAGTCGTCGCGGCGCCAGGCGTCGAGCGCCATCAACCCGAGCGGCACGCTCAGCAGGCAGCCGTTCGGACGTGAGAGACCTGCCACCAGCCCGAAGGCAGCGGCGACCAGCCACTGCCGACGCCTGAAGTGGTGGAACGCCCCGATCGCACAGAGCAGGAACAGCCCTTCCGTATAGACCGCGCCGTAGAAGAACGCGAACGGGTATGTCGCGGCCAGCGCGACCGCGGCCGCCGCGGCCTCCTCGGAATCGGTGAGGTCGCGTGCGAGGCGGAACAGGTAGACGAGCGCACCGGTGAAGGCGAGGACCGAGACGAGGGCGCCGGACTGCAGCAGCCGCACGTGCCGCCGTTCGGTGAAGGCGTCGAACGACTCGGTCGGCGTGTCGGGCGACCCCCAACGCGCGCCGAGCAGCGCCGCCGTTGCGCGCACGGTGAACGGATAGGCCGGGAAGAACGCGACGTTGGTCTGTGCGCGGGCATTGCCCCAGTAGTTGTAGCCGTTCTCGGCGATGCCGACGTACCAGCCGGCGTCCCAGCGCGCAAACAGGTTGGCGAACTCGTTGGCCGACGTCCGGAACGGCGGCGCGCCCTGCGGGTACCCGATCACGACCACGCCGAGATACGTCGCATAGAGCACCACGAGCCGCGTCGTCAGCACCCAGGGGAGCGCCCGGCGCACGCCGCGATCGGTGAACAGCCGGCGGAAGCGGGCCGCGGCGAGTGCCCACCAGGTGTCGCGACGCCACACCAACGCTCGGAGTGCGAACATGCCGCCGAGCACGAGCGCCAGCTTCCACGGCGATTCCGCCGTGACGCGCACATCGTCGAAGCGCACGCGCGGGCCGCCGGTGAGCAGCGCCGACAGGAGCAGGACGACCGTGACCGTGATGGCGACGTCGAGCAGTCGGATCCACCACGGGCGCGGGAATGCTTCAGTGTGGGGAGCGGTCATGCGCGGGGAGCCAGGCCCAGTGCGCGTTCTTCGACACGGATTCGCCGGAGGAGGATGAGGCCGAACGTCACGGCGAACAGGGTACCGGCGATCGGCGCACGCATCCACAAGGCGCTGCCCAGCACTTCGCCAATCACACCGACATAGTTCGGGTGTCGCAGCACCTTGTAGATGCCGTGGGAAACGAGCGGCGTCCCGGGCAGGACGAACACGCGGAACGTCCATCGCCGGCCGAGGGTGGCCACCGCGGCGTACTTGATGGCCTTGCCGGCGAGGAACAGCACCAGGCCGGCCGCAGCCCATGCATCCCACGCTCCGCCCCGCCACCAGCCCTCGAGGCAAACCGCCAGGAACCCTGCCGGGTAGGCGACCTGCATCCAGGGGTAGCTCGGGTCGGGCACCTCGTGTGCGCCGGCCGCCCGCAGCGCCCGCTCGTTGCTGGCCGAGCGCGCCGCCTCGAGCGCCATCGATCCGAAGATGGCGAGCAGGGCGACGAGCGGCATGAAGGGCGTCGGGATCACGCGGCGGCGTCCACAGCGTACGACGACACGTCGCCCGCCATCGCGATCACGCGCCGCAGGACGGCCGGCGCGAGGGCTGCACCCACGGCACCGAGGCGCACGCCCATCGGCGAGCCGACGAGCGCCCGCAGTGCGCGGTTGAACCGCAGCTTGTTGCCGAAGGCGGCGTGGCGGGCGCGTTCGAGAGCGGCAAGGACCGCGCGATCGTCGGCGGCCCCCTCGTCCAGGAGCATGCGCGCCGCGAGCTGGCCGCCACGCAGGGCCAGGTGCAGACCGTCACCGGTCATCGGATCGACGAAGCCCGCCGCGTCGCCGGCAAGCAGCAGGCCTGGCAGACCCACGGCGCGCGCGTCCAACGCGAGCGGACCCAGCGTGACCACGGGGGCGATCTGCCGCGCGCGTGCCACGCGGCCGCGCAGCAACGGGTCCTCGTGGACGATCTGCCACAAGCGCGCGGCCGGGTCGTGCATGCGCTCGCGGCCGGCGCTGACGACGCACAGGTTCGCGGTGCCGTCCCCGGCTGGCGCCACGCCGATGTAGTGGCCAGCCCGCACGTGCATCTCGCCGTACCCTCCGAGACCGTCGACGCCGTCGGCATAGGTGCCGATCGCCCAGCGGCGGGGCCGGCGCGGGTGCGACACCAGCCCGAGCCTCAGGCCGAGCGGCGAGCGCCTGCCATCGGCGGCGATCGTCCAGCGCGCCCGCAGCTCCTCGTCGGCTCCGGCAGGCGTGCGCACGCGTACGCCGCTCACCCGGCCATTCGCCCCGAGCACGGGGCCGACGACCCGGACGCCCGCGCGGAAATCCGCGCCGGCGTCGGTGGCCGCCGCCAGGAGGTGCGCATCGAAGTGACGTCGCGCCCACGCGCGCCCCACGAGCCCCTCGCCATAGCTGCCGCGGATGGAGACGCCCGACGCGCCGGTCACGAGCATGCCGTCGAGTGGCAACCCGTGCGTCTCGATCGCTCCTGCGAGCCCCGCATCGCGCAGCAACGCGATGCCGCCCGGGTTCAGCGTGTCGCCACACAGCTTGTGTCGTGGGAAGCTCGCGCGATCGAGCAG
>JAEYZV010000172.1 GCA_023427865.1 Acidobacteriota bacterium | reverse complement strand
ACCTTGTACAGCTTGCCCGAGAAGTTCAGCGGGTGGCCGTGCGTGAGGTGGCCGCCATGGGCGAGGTTCATTCCGAGGATGGTGTCGCCCGGCTGCAGGAACGACAGCATCACCGACATGTTGGCCTGGGCGCCCGAGTGTGGCTGCACGTTGGCGGGCTCGGCGCCGAACAGGTCGAGGGCCCGCTGGATGGCCAGCGACTCGGCGACGTCGACGAACTCGCAGCCGCCGTAATAGCGCTTGCCCGGATAGCCCTCGGCGTACTTGTTGGTCATCACCGACCCGGCCGCGGTCATGACGGCCGTGCTCGCGAAGTTCTCCGACGCGATCAGCTCGAGGCCGAGGTTCTGGCGCTCGGTTTCGTCGGCGATGGCCTTGGCGATGTCGGGGTCCACCTGCGCGAGCGTGCGCAGGAGCAGGGGCGAGAGGTGCGTGAGCATGGAATCCAACCTTCGAGTTCAGCGCGCGCTGCGGCCGTGCTCGATCGCGGTGATTTTCTCGAGGCGGCGCTGGTGGCGGCCGCCGGCAAACGGCGTGTCGAGGAAGACCTCGACGATCTGCCATGCGAGTTCGGGCGAGGTCAGGCGCGCGCCGAGAGCGAGCACGTTGGCGTCGTTGTGCTCGCGGGCCAGCCGCGCACTCTCGAGATCGACGATCGCGGTCGCGCGCACACCGTCGACCTTGTTGGCGGCAATGGCCATGCCGAGGCCGGTGCCGCAGACGAGAATGCCGCGATCGGCGTCGCCGGTCGCCACCGAACGCCCCACCGCGACTGCATAGTCGGGATAGTCGACCGACGCCTCATCGGCGGTGCCGACGTCCTGCACGACGATTCCCTGCGATTCGAGCTTTGATCGGACGACGTCCTTCAACAGGACGCCCGCATGATCGGCGCCGAGCGCCACGCGCATAGATGCGGATTGTACTATACGGATTCGGCCCGAACCGGCCGATCCCTGCCATGCCCGCCTCTCCTGCAGTCCAGCGTCCACCCACGGCCACCATCACCCGCAAGGGCGCGGATCGCGTGCGCGCGGGGCACCCCTGGATCTACCGCTCCGACGTGTCGGAGCTCCACGCCGAGCCCGGCGCCGTGGTGGAGGTGCGGGACGGCCGCGGCGCCCTGCTCGGGCGGGCGCTGTGCTCGACCGAGTCCCAGATCACGCTGCGCATGCTCACCCGCGACGCGAGGGCCGTGGACCGCGACTTCTGGCGCGCGCGGCTTCAGGCCGCCCTGGCCGTCCGTGACCGCCTGCAGCTCGATGCCACGGCGATGCGCCTCGTGCACGGCGAGGCGGACCTGCTGCCTTCGCTGATCGTCGACCGCTACGCCGATGTGCTCGTCGTGCAGACCCTGTCGCAGGGCACCGACGCCCATCGCGACCTCATCGTCGAACTGCTCGTCGAGCTGCTGCAGCCGCGAGGCGTGCTGCTCCGCAACGATCCGAAGGTGCGAACGCTCGAGGGGCTGCCGCAGGAGGTGGTGCTCGCGTACGGTGACGTGCCCGAGCACGTCGAGGTGCGCGAGGGCCCGATCACGTACGTCGTCGACCCGTGGCACGGCCAGAAGACCGGGTCGTTCCTCGACCAGAGCGAGAACCATGCGGCGGCAGCCACCTACGCGCGCGGCCGCGCCCTCGACGCCTTCAGCTACCACGGAGGATTCGCGCTGCGGATGGCCCCGCAGGTCGAGCACGTGATCGCGCTCGACGCGTCGGCCGACGCGGTGGCGGCGATCGCGGCCAACGCGAGCCGGCACGGGTTCGGCAATGTCGAGGCCCGCGAGGCCAACGTCTTCGACGCGCTGCGCGAGTTCGAGCGCGGCGACGAGCGCTTCGACACGATCGTGCTCGACCCGCCGGCCTTCGCCAAGCACAAGGGCGCCCTGCCCAAGGCGATCAGCGGCTACAAGGACATCAACCTGCGGGCGCTGCGGTTGCTCCGTCCAGGCGGACACCTGATTACGTGCACCTGCTCGGCGCACGTGGACGAGGGGACCTTCGGCGGCATCGTGCTGTCGGCGGCGACCGATGCGCAGGTGCCGGTGGTGGTCGTCGAGAAGCGCATGCAGGCGCGCGACCACCCCGTGCTCCTCAGCGTGCCCGAGACGTACTACCTGAAGTGCTTCGTCCTCCGCCGCGCGGCGTAGGACAACCGGCCTTCGTCGATCGGCCTTCGCCTTCGCATGCCGTCCGTCGACACCTCCCGCGACCGGCTCCCATCCCGAATCCCCAATCCCGAATCCCCAATCCCGACTCAATCCCCAACCCCGAAGGCCCAACGTAGGCCGACGGTCGTCACGATCGCGCGCGTGCCCTGCCCGACGGTCGCCGCAAGGGGTGGGAGGACTTGCCCCCGCCCAACGAAGGCCGACGGCCGAATGCCGACGGCCGTCACGCTCGCGTACGTGTCGTGCGGTGCGTCGGAGTGGCCGTCCACGGATCTTCCGGCCACGGGTGCCTGGGGTATCGTCCGCGCAGTTCCTTCCGGACCTCCGCGTACGTCGTCGTCCAGAAGCTGCGGAGGTCGCGCGTCGTCTGCACCGGGCGGCCGTTCGGTGCGAGCAGCTCGAGGAGCACCGGCTCGCGGCGAGGTCCGATGCGCGGCGTCTCGGCGAGCCCGAACAGCTCCTGCAGCTTCACCGCCGCGCGCACCGTGCGGTCCTCCTCGTAGATCAGCCTCGTCGTCCGGCCGCTCGGCAGCGACAGCCGCTCGGGCGCATCGGTAGACAGGCGCTGACGGATGTCCCACGGCAACGCAGAGGCGACGTCCACGTCGTCGAGCGACGCCGCATTCGCAGCGGCCGTGCGTGAAAGGGCGTCGATGTCGGCCGGGGCACCGCAGAACGCGATGCGACGGAGCAACTGCACGTCCTCCTCCAGCCGCGGTGCGCCCCGCCACGCCTCGGCGAGCACGTCGTGATCCTCGGGGCGGATCTCGTCGGCCCTCTCGCGAAGGACGAGGGCGTCGTACCCGCGCGATACCGATGCGCGAAGCCTTCCCGACGCGTCGACCCACACGGTCCGTGCCTCGTGTGTCGGCGACAGCCAGCTGCGGTCCACCGCGCTGGCGAGCTGCACGAGGGGCTCGCGTCCCTCGAGCGCGCGCACCTCGAGCACCACGAGGAACTCCGCATCGCGCACGCCACTCGTCGGCGCCAGTCGCGCCCCGGTGCCCGACGAGAGCAGCAACGCGTCGCCGCGCGTCGTCCTCCGCTGTGCGATGCGATCGGGGAACCCGGCGAACACCGCCCGTCGCAGCTGCTCCTCATCGAGAGGACGAGAACTCGACGCCGCGCCCCGTCGCTGCCCTGGTGCTGACGTCTCGTGGAAGGTACGCTCGATCGCCGCCGCCGCGCTGCGCAGGTGCGGGAGGACACGGGCGTGTGGCAGCAGGGACAGGAGGTCGGACGAGGTCGTCCGGCCGTCCGGAGCAGGCAGGCGGCCCTCCGACAGCAGTGCCGCGACCAGGCAGGCATCCGTATGGCCGTCCGCCTCCACGACGATGCGCGAGAGACGGGGGGAAAGAGGCAGGCGCGCCAGGCGTTGCCCGAGCGGCGTCAACCGGCCATCCAATGCGCCCAGGCGCGTCAGGACGGACATCGCCTCGCGGCGGCGGTCGTCCGCCGGCGCCTCGAACCATTCGAAGGCCTCCGCGTCGCCGCCCCACGCCAGCACCGACAGCAGCACCGGCGCGAGGTCCACGCGAGCGATGTCGGGCTCGCGGAACGTGCGCAGCTTGTCGCGTGCGTGCCAAAGCCGTACCGCGACACCGGGGCCGAGCCGCGCAGCACGCCCCGCCCGTTGATCGGCGGCATCTGCGGACACGCGCTCGGTGCGGAGTGTGTCGACGCCTCGCGCCGCGTCGTAGCGCGCCACCTTCTGCACGCCGGTGTCGACCACCGCTTGGACACCGGGCACGGTGACCGAGGTCTCGGCGATGTTGGTGGCGAGCACCACGCGCCGTCTGGCGCCGGCGACGAGCACCGCGTCCTGCGCGTCGGCGCTCAGCGAGCCGTGCAGCGGCAGCACGTCGGCACCGTGTGCTGCGGCGATGTCGCGCACCGAGCGCATCGCATCCTCGATCTCGCGTGCGCCCGGCAGGAAGCCGAGCACGTTGCCAGGCGATTGCGTCAGCAGCCGATCGACGACCCGCGGCAGCGTCTCGTCCGGTGCATAGGAGATGTCGAGCCGATGCGGCTCGCCGGGGACATCGATCACCGGACAGTTGCCGAGGAAGCGGGAGACCGGGCCGCCGTCCAGCGTTGCCGACATCACGACGACGCGCAGGTCGTCGCGCGCGAGCCATGCCTGCTTGACGAGCGCCAGCCCGAGGTCCGCGTGCACGCTCCGCTCGTGGAACTCGTCGAGCACCACGGTCGTGACGCCCGCCAGCAGCGGGTCCTGTTGCAGCCGCGCCGTCAGGATTCCCTCGGTCGCGAACAGGACACGCGTGTCGCGGGTGAAGCGTGGCTCGAAGCGGACGTGCCAGCCGACCTCGTGGCCGAGCGTCCAGCCCTGTTCTTCGGCCACGCGGCGGGCGAGCGCGCGCGCGGCGGCGCGACGCGGCTGGAGCACGAGCACCGGACCGTCGACCGCCAGCGCGGGCGGGATTCGGGTCGTCTTGCCTGCGCCCGGCGCCGCGACGAGCACCGCTGCCCGGTGAGCCCGGAGGTGTGCGCGCAAC
>JAEYZV010000118.1 GCA_023427865.1 Acidobacteriota bacterium | reverse complement strand
GCTCAGCACCGGGCCGAGCGCCAGCAGCGCCGCGAGGTAATCGCTTTCGGTCCGCGCAGCCACGAGCCTTCGCATGTCGCCCTTTACCCGAGTGCGGCCGCAGGTGCCGCGCCAGCACTCAGGATGGCGTCGGTCGGCAGGGCCCGCTCTCCGAGCGTGGCCAGGTCGGCACCGTTCCCATCAACGCGGACGAGCGACGGAGGGACCGCCCTGGCGCTGGGCGAACGACGAAGTTCTGTGGATTGAGTCATGGGGTCGCGAAGGAGTAGATGAAGCCGGCGAGCAGCGTGTTCTGGTGTGAACGGAACCGGTCGTCGCCGTGCTCGAAGAAGTCGGCGGTGGACCAGTCGAGCCGGTACTCGAAGCGGATCGACAGGCCGCGCACGAGCATGTGCTCGCTCGTGAGCGTGACCTCACGCAGCGTCTGGGCCGTTCCCGTGGCAAAACCGTCCCGGTCCTCGAACACCTCGAACCGGGGCGTCACCGCCCAGGAGGGGAGGATCGTGAAACGCCCGTAGAACGCGGCGCCGTGCCAGGCGGCCGTCTCGCCGGCCACCGTGTCGCGCCCGATGTCCACGTTGGTCATGAGCGAGACGCGGGGGGTGACCGTCCACGTCGCTACCGTGTCGTAGAGCGTGCGCCACCCGGCGGCGCCATTCGGTCCTTCCGGACCACCCATCCAGGCCTGCGACACGGTCAGCGACGGCAGCGCCTTCCAGCTGACCTGCGCCGCCATCGTCTTGCCGCGGTTGTTGTCCTGCGCGTTGTTCCAGCCGTTGAGCACGAACCCGGTGGCCGTGACCGTGTCGCTGAGGGGCAGCGAGGCGCGCACGCCGACGTGGTAGTAGGGCCCGGCCCAGGCAAAGAGCAACGAGCGCGAGTAGTTCCAGTTGTAGGCCGTTTCGGTCGGCTCGGCGCCGATCGGCGTGTTGAACTTGCCGGCGTCGATCTGCAGGCCCCTGCCGACCGGCGCGAGGACGCTCACATAGCCCTGCTGCAGGTACTTCAGCGCGCCGTCGTCCGGGTCGGTCGAGCTGACCCAGGTGGCGGTCGGGCCGAAGCCGAGATCGGCCCGGAAGCCGACGCGCCGCTGCGCGGTCGGCACCTGTTCGAAGGCGAGCTCGAAGTAGCTGAAGGCGAACTGGTTGTCCTTTTCGTCGAAGTTGCGCAGGACGTTGCGCCCCGACGCCGGTCGGTTGGCGTTGTACTCGTAGTAGGTGTCGGCCGTGCTGGTGAACGTGGTTGGCCCGAACAGGCGCGTCCAGGCGTTGGGAACGGGCGCCGCCGGCTGCGGCAGGTCGCCCGGCTGCGCCGCGGCCGCCGTCTCCTCCGTACGCGCTGCGGGCGGCTGCGTCTCGTCGGCGGGGGCCGGCGCGGCCGCAGGCGGAACGGGCGCCGCACTGGCCGTCAGCGAGGCCGGATCGGCGGCAGGCTGGGCGTGAGCGGCGTCAGGCATCGCGATGGTGCCGGCAAAGGCGGCGAGGAACGCGAGCGCACATGTCGTGCGGAACCGTGGGGCAGGGGTGATGTGCATGCCCGAGCCCGACTATCACGTCATGTGCCATCGCTTCGTCTCACCGTGTCAGTTAACGGGACAAAGTGTACACCAGAATGCACTTGTCAAGCGTGGGCCGCGACGCGAGCGCGTGGCGCTATCCGACAAGAATGTCGGGCGAGGATCGCCGATCCGACATTCTTGCAGCGCCTGCTGAGAGCCGCTCCTAGCTTTGTCGAAAAAAGTGAAAGCCCGCACTGGCACCCGAAACGGGCCGGGCCGCCCCGGCGAGACGGCCCAACTCGACCAGCCGGCAAGATCGCGGTTACGTCTCCGTCGCCCCTTGGCGACGAACTGCCGGTCGGGCAAGACCGGGCGCACTGTGGGTAGGCGGTGGGGGGCGCCGCGCCCCCCGGCTACTGAATCACGATCTCGATGATCGCCTGGCCGCGCTGGCCGACCGCGTTGACGACTTCGACCGTGACCCGTCGGCGGCCTGGCGAGCCGTACGCCTTCGACGTCGTCGCCCCGGTGGTCACGCGGTGGTCGCCATCGCCGAGGTCCCAGTTGTAGGAGACGATGTTCTGGCCGGTCGCCGTGGCGGTGAACTGCACGACGGTGTTCACCGCTGCCGTGGACGGCGAGGCCGTCAGCGAGACGTTGACGACCCGCTCCTCGACCGTCACGCTCGTCGAGGTCACCGTCACCTCGCCGCCGCTGTCGGTGACCGTGACCGTCACGACGTAGGTGCCCTTGCGGGCGTACGCCTTCTGCACGGTCCGCGAGCCCGACAATGCCCCGAGCGACTGCCGCGTGCCATCGCCGAAGTCGATCACCACCTCACGGATGGCATCGCCGGTGGCCTGCGGCTGCACCGTCACCGTGAACGTGGCGTTCTCGCCTTCACCGATGGCCGTCGTCGGCGTCGTGATGGTGATCACCGGGCGGGTCGTCACACGCACGGTCGTGGTGGCCGACACGGTCCCGACGGTAGCGGTCACCGTGGCTTCACGCGTGGTCGTCAGCTGCGTGCGCGCCTCGCCATTGGCGTCGGTCACGACCGTCGCGTCGCGCAGGACGCCGGCCGTCGTGCCGAAGGTCACCGGCACGCCCGGCAACCGGCGGTTGTTCTCGCCCGTCGCGACCGCGAGGATCTCGACCGTGCCGCCATCGGGCCCGACGGCGCTCGGGGTCGGCGTGACGGTGAGGGTCGTTGCCGCCGCCGCGCCGACGCGAATCTCGAGCGCTTCGGCCTGCGCGCCGCCTGAGAAGGCCCGCACCTGCGCCACGCCGGATGCGCCGCCCGCGTTGAGACGCACCGTCGCCCGGCCGCCGCTCGTGCGCGCCTCGGCGGGCTCCAGCGTGCCGAGCGTCGTCGTGAAGTTCACCTGCGTGCCGTTCTGCACGGGCACGCCGCCGGGCTCGGTGACGTTGGCGGTGACCTCGATCGACCCGTTGAGGGCCACCACGTTGCTGTTGGCAAACAGTGTGACCGCAGAATCGGTGGGGGCCGTGAGCGGCGCCTTGTCGCAGGCGGCGCCGACGAGTGTCAACAGCGCGAGACCCGTGCCCAGGAGCGCCCGGCGAGTGGAACCCGGACGATGCAGGAACGCAACGGGGCGCGGTGCTAGCATGGCGGACAAGAATAACAAAGGCATGAGGAGACCCGCACGAGTTCCGGCACAGTCAGACGAGCGCGGCTACGCGATGGCCGTGCTGCTCGTGGCAATCGCCGTGATGCTCACGCTGATGTCGGTCGCCATGCCCGTGTGGCGCCAGCAGCAGAAGCGCGAGCGCGAGGAGGAACTCCTGTTCCGCCTCAAGCAGTACGCACACGCGCTGGCCCTCTACCAGCGGCGACTGCCGGGAGCGTCTCCGGCCACCGTCGACGATCTCGTCAAGCAGCGGTTCCTGCGCAAGAAGTACAAGGACCCGATGACCGGGGAGGATTTCGCCGTGCTGCGGGTCGGCCAGGTCTCACCCGGGATCAGCACCGGACTTCCCGGCGTGCCCGGCAGCGGCCCCCGCAGCGGGCCGGCCACGACGACCCGCCCCGGAACGACGCCGGGGCAGGGCGGCACGCCTGGCGGCGTTGCCGGCCGACCAGGGCCATCGGTGACACCGGGAGGCCCGCCCGTTCAGGTCGGCGGCGGCATGGGCGGCGCCGTCGGTGGCATTCGGG
>JAEYZV010000651.1 GCA_023427865.1 Acidobacteriota bacterium | reverse complement strand
CCCACGCCCGGGTACGACACGCGGACCGTGAGGCTTGGAAACGACAGATCGGGGAGCAGGTCGACCGGGAGTCGGACAAGCGAGATCGCGCCGAGGAGCACGATGACGGCGCTGATCATGAACATCGTGACCGGCCGCTGTATGGCTATGCGAGGAATGCTCATCTGAGTGTCCTGGCGCGTTCGGGGACCCGCCGCGCGCCCACGGCGCACGTCGGCGGGTCTTCCACGCGCCCTACCTAAGAACCGCTGCTGCCGGCGGGAGCATTGCCCGCCGGTCGAGCACCGCGCCCGTTGCCGGTGCCGGCGGCCGCGGCCACCTGCACCCGTACGCCGTCGCGCAACGCCGAGGCGCCCGTCGTGACGACTGCATCACCCTCGTTGAGCCCGTCGGTGATCTCGACCCGGTTCGGCTCCTCGAGGCCGAGCGTCACCGCGCGGAACACCGCCTGGTTGTCCTGCACGAGGAACACGCCCTTGCGCCCCTGCGCGTCGACCACCGCTGCCTTGGGCACCACGAGCGCGTCGGCCTTCTTCGCACTCGTGAGCCGCACCCGCGCGTACATCCCGGGCCTGAGACGGGCGTCGGGGTTCGGAATCTCGATTTCCATCTCCGCCGTGCGCGTCGCCGGATCCAGGACAGGCGCCACGCGTGCGACGCGGCCGGTGAACTGCTCACCCGGGTAGGCATCCACGTTGGTCAGCGCCGCCGCGCCGACCGTGACCTTCCGGAGATCGCGTTCGACGAGATTGACGACGAGCCGCACGATGGAGATGTCGACGACCGACAGTACGGTGACGTTCTGGTTGACGAACGCCCCCGGATCCACGAGGCGCCGCGCGACGAACCCGGTCACGGGCGAGTTGACCGTCGTGTTCGCCAGGTTGATGCGCAGTTCGTCGCGTCGCGACGATGCGGCCTGCAACTGCGCCTGTGCGAGGTCGAGCTGCGCCTGCGACGCCTGGAAGCGCGCCTCCGCATCGTCGAGCGACTGGCGCGGGAGGAGCTGCCGGTCGTAGAGGCTCTTGTTGCGATCCAGGTTGGTACGCGCAAACGACAGGTCCGCTTCGCGCTGCCGGATGGTAGCCCGTGCGACCTCGTACGACGCCTCGGCCTGACGCAATTGCTCACGCAGTTCCTGGTCCTCCACCTTGGCGAGGACCTGTCCCTGGCGCACCGGGTCGCCGATGCGGACGCTGATCTGCACGAGACGCCCCTGCGCCCGCGGCACGACGTCGACCGTGGCGGCGCCGACGAGGTTGCCGACGACTTCGACGTATTCCTGCACCGGCGACCGGCTGACCTTGGTCAGCTCGACCGTCATCGGCGGCTGCGCGAAGGCCCCGGGTCCGCCCTTGGCCGCCCCCTTAGCCGCCGCGCCCTCGTCGCCACCACGCCCGAGTACGAAGAAACCGGCGACGACGAGCAGCGTCAGCACGACGCCCACAATGACTTTCTTCACGTTACTGCCCGCCTCCGCCACCGGGGATGCCGGTGCCACCCGTCGCGCCGCCGGTGCCGGTACCGCCTACGGACGTCGTGCCCAGATTGAGATTGGTGCCGCCGGCGTTGCCACCCGTGCCGGTGCCGGTGTTCGCGCCGCCGGTCGCAAACGTGACGCCGCGTCCCGATGTCAGCTGGATGCGTTCGAAATCGACGAGCGACTGCTGGTAGTCGAGCGTTGCGCGCAGCTCGGTGTTCTCGGCCGTCAACAGGTCGCGCTGCGCCTGCACCACGAAGTAGTTCGTGGACAGGCCGACGTCGAACTTGCTCTGCTCGGCCTCGAGCCGGCGCTGCGAGAGGTCGCGTGCGATACGGGCGGCCTCTACACGTTGACGATTGGCCTCGACCTGTAGTCTGGCATTGGTGACTTCGGCCGCGATCTGCAGCTCCAGGCTGCGAATCTGCGTGAGGCTCTGCTCCTGGCCGATGAGGGCGCGCTCGTACTGCGCTGCCTGCGGATTGCCCCCGATCGGGTAGCTGATCTGGACCTGCGCGGTCCAGGTCGGATACTCGCGGCGCCAGAGCAGGTCGAGTGCGTCCTGATACCCGCCGGGAATCTCCTCGATGATCGGCCCGCCCGTCCCCTGCCGGATGATGCGCGTGCCGCCGATGCCCTGGCCGCCGTAGTTGGCCACGAGGTTGGCCGAGGGCATCCGTTGGTTGCGCAGCAGCGCGAGATTGGCCTCGATGCTCTCGAGGTTCCGCCGCCGTTCGGTGAGATCGGTGCGCGCCGCGAGAGCGTTGCGCAGCGCCTGCTCGAGCGGCACGGGCTGTTCGACGATCGTCGGCCGGTCGGTCGGGTTCAACCGCATGCCCCAGACCGGATCGGCGGTGCCCGACACGATCAGCTGCTTGAGCGTGAGTTCGGCGGTGCGCGCCTGCGCTTCGAGCAGGGCGAGCGTCTGGCGCCGCGAGGCCGCTTCGGCTTCGGCCTGCACGACGTCGATCGGCGCCAGCGTGCCGACTTCGACACGGATCTTGTTGTCCTCGACGAGCTTGTCGGCCAGTTCGAGCGACCGGCGCGCCGTGTCGACCACTTCGTTGGCAAAGACCAGATCCCAATAGGCGTTGCGCACCTCGGCGAGCGTGTTCACGACGGTCGTGCGCAGCTGCAGTTCCGAGATCTCGCGGTTGATGCGCGTGACCGTGATCTGGGTACGCGTGTTGTCGACGGCGCGCCCGCGAAGCAGCGGCTGGACGATCTGTGCCTGCAGCGTGCTGTTGTATTGCGGGTTGAAGGTGATGAACGAGTTGTTGTTGTCCTGCAGACGGTTGTTGAACGACACCGAATAGCTGGTCCCGAGCCAGGGCAGCGACTGGTTGACGCCGAAGTTCCAGGTGGTCTGGTCGCTCTTGACGCGCTGGCCGCCGATCAGCTGGCTCGTCGGCAGCTGGTACGTGCTGTTGAACCCGAGGGTCGACGTGGCCTGCGGGTTGAAGTTGGCCTGCAGCGAACGGAGCGTCCAGTCCACGGAGACCGGGTTGAGCCGCTCGACGGCGATGTCGAGGTTCTTCTCGAGCGCCATCGCGACGGCTTCCTCGATCTGCAGGGCGAGCACGGCCCCCTCGGCCGTGGGCGGCACCTGCCCCTGCGGCGTCCCGGGGGGCGGGGCAGGGGACTGTCCGGCGCCGACGGCCTGCAGCAGGGCGGCCACGCGCGCATCGTCAACGGCCGCGGTTGCACGGGCCTGGGCTCCGGCCGGCACGGGGGCCAGCCAGGCGGTCGCAGCCAGGGCGGCTGCGGCCAGGTGCACAGTCGATCTCACGAACGAACCTCCATCCGGCCGTTCGGGCCGGCTGTGTACGAAGCCGGGACTCAGCTCTTCGGGCGGGCAGTGTCGGCCGCGCGCGCCTGTTCACGCTCGTAGGCCTCGAGCTTCATGCGCTGCTCGGGCGACAGCAGGCGATGCATGCGGTAGAGCATCAGCGTGCGCGTCTTCGCCAGGGCGCTGCGCGCCGCCTCGACCCTGTCGATTGTCCGAACCACCACGGCCTCGTCGGCATCCCGGTCGCTCAACAGCCGCGACAGCACGGCTTCCTGACGTTCCAGTTCCGCCTTCTCGGCCCGCAGTTCGTCCCGAACGGACTGAAAAATCCGCTCGATCTCCGTCGTTTGCGCGTGCGACAGCCCCACCTTGTTCTTGCAGATGGGGTTCTGCCACCACTTCGAGGGCTTGCCGCCCTCGCCCGCGTAGCCCGACCCGAGGCTCAGCGCCAGGGTCAACACGCACGCGGCTCCCATGACCAACATCCTCATCGGCACACCTTCCCCGCATCGGGTACGGCGGCGGCTGGGCTGTTGTTTACCGGCGGTCACTCGCGCCCGTCGGCAAACGCCGATAAGCGCTCCACGACCCTGCCAATGATGTTGTTCGGCGTGGAGGCGCCCGCCGTGAGTCCCAACCGTACGGGACCGTCTGGCGGCAGCCATCCTGTGGCCACGGCTTCGGGAATCGGGCCCGGTGGCTGGTCGGGCGGCGGGACGGGCCGGTGGCGGAGCCGATCGGGAGATTCGAGCCGGTCGACGTCGGCGATGTGGTAGGTCGGTACCCGGTCGGCGCAGATACGGGCGAGATTGCAGGTGTTGCTGCTGTTGTAGCCGCCGACGACGAGCATGAGGTCGAGCGGCTCGGAGGCCAGCAGGTCGATCACGGCGTCCTGCCGCTCCTGGGTGGCACTGCAGATGGTGTCGAAGGCCCGGTACCGGGCTGGGAGCGCGTCGGCGCCATACCGGTCGGCCACCGCGTCCCGCAACATGTCGGCGATTTCGAGCGACTCCGACATCAACATCGTGGTCTGGTTGGCGAGGCCGATCTGGCCGAGGTCCCGGTCGGGGTCGAAGCCGGCCGATGCCGCGCTGCCGAATCGCGCCATGAACGCCGCCGCGTCGCCGCCGTGCCGGATGTAGTCGCAGACCTCCGCGGTTTCGGCGCGATCGAGCACCACGAGGTACTTCCCGTTGGGCACCTTCAGGGCCTGGCTGGCCGTGGCCTGGGTCTCCTCGTGCTTCACCTTGCCGTGGATGACCGCCGTGAAGCCCTCGCGGGCATACCGCGTCACGTTCTTCCAGACGTTGAGGACCGAGCCGCAGGTCGTGTCGACGAGCGTGCACCCGAGGGCCTGCAGTCGCGCGA
>JAEYZV010000646.1 GCA_023427865.1 Acidobacteriota bacterium | reverse complement strand
CGATCGCCCCGTCCGGGGCGACGGCGATGCCGAAGGGCTCGTCGAAGCGGGCGTCGTACGCAGGTCCGTCCACCCAGCCGATGATGCCTGTTCCGGCGGCAACGCTCACGGCGGCGATCCACGGCTCCTCGGATTCCGGCAATGGCGTCAGGAGATACCAGGCAGTGCCGGCTCCGGCTGCGATGAACAGCAGCACGAGAAGCCACGAGGTACGCACGCGGGAGGGCACGACGTATTGTCTCAAGCGGGGAGCGGCGAGCGGGGAGCGGGGAGCGGGGAGCGGGAGGCGAGGGAGCGGGGGGCGGGTGCCGGGGGCCGGTTTCCGGGTACGGTGGGTATGGTGCCGGCATCGTTGGCACGATGCGGGGATGAGCGCTCGTGGCTCCGTGGCATGCTGGTGCGTATGCGCCACGTCATTGCCCCGGTTATCGCCCTTGCCTGTCTGGCCGGCACGGCCGGCCGGTTGGCTGCGCAGCCGGCTGGTGCGCCGTCCATCGTCACGCCACAGCAGGCCGCCGCGTTGCTCGACGAACCTGGCATCGTCGTGCTGCACATCGGCGACAAGGCCGGGTACGACGCAGGACACCTGCCACGCGCGCGTCACCTCGACCTCCGCACGTTGTACCCGGCACCGGAGCAGGGCCGACTCACGCTGCAGTTGCCGTCGCACGCCGAGCTCGAGTCGCGTCTCGAAGCACTGGGCATCGGCGACGCGACGCCCGTGCTCGTCTACATGGCGAAGGATCAGGTGAGCGCGACGACGCGCGTCGTCTTCACGCTGGACTACGCGGGCCTCGGCGAGCAGACGTTCATCATGGACGGCGGGCTGCCGGCGTGGACGTCGGCACGCCTGCCGGTGACGAGCGACGTGCCGCCTGCGCGCGCGCCGGGCACGCTCACGCTGCAGCCGCGCCCGGCGAGCGTGGCGGAACTCGCCGACGTGAAGTCTGCCGCTGGTGCCACGGGGCACGTCGTCGTCGACGCCCGCGCCACGGAGTTCTACACGGGCGAGAGCGATGGCAATGGCCGCATCCCGCGGCCCGGCCACATCGCGGGCGCCGTGAACCTGCCGTATACGTCGTTCGTGCGTGAGGACGGCACGTTCACGCCGGTACCGGAGATCGAGGCGCTCCTGAAGGGTGTCGGGATCGCGGCCGGCACCCGGATCATCACCTACTGTCACATCGGCCAGCAGGCCACCGTCCCCTGGCTGTTGGCACGCATCCTCGGATACGACGTCCGGTTGTTCGATGGCTCCTACGAGGAGTGGGCACGGACCGACGGCGCGCCCGTGAAGACCGGTACGACGCCCTGACTCCGTGAGAATCCTGCATACCTCCGATTGGCACGCCGGCAAGGTGTGGAAGGGCCAGACACGCCTCGACGAACTGGCGGGCGTGCTCGACGACCTCGCGTCGGTGATCGAGCGCGAGGCCATCGACCTCGTGCTGATGACCGGCGACATCTTCGACACGCCGTCGCCCCCGCCCGAGGCGGAGCGACTCGTGTTCGCCTTCTTCCGTCGCGTGGGCAGGCTCGGGATCCCGTCGGTGGTGATTGCCGGCAATCACGACAGTCCGACCCGAGTGGACGCATGGGCCCAACTGGCCGAACTGGCACACGTGCGGGCATGTGGCATGCCCAGGCCGCGCGCGGCGGGCGGAGTCGTCGAGATCACGACCCGATCGCGCGAGCGCGCCCTCGTCGCGACGGTTCCGTTCGCTCCCGTCGCACGCCTCGTGTCGGCACACGAGATTGCGGCCGCACCCGATCGTGCCGCCGGCACCTACGCGGCGGCGATGCAGGCGCTCGTCGCCGAGGTATGTGAAGGCTTCGGGCCCGAGACGGTGAACCTGCTCCTGGCTCACACGCACCTCGAGGGCGCAATCATCGGCGGCAGCGAGCGCCGCGTCCACATCGGAGACGACTGGGCGGCGCAGCCGACGATGCTGCCATCGACGGCACACTACATCGCGCTCGGTCACATCCATCTTCACCAGCGGGTCGAGTCGGCCCCGGCGCCGACCTGGTATGCCGGGTCGCCACTGCAGCTCGATTTCGGTGAGGAAGGCCAGGGCAAGTACTACAACATCGTCGATGCCCGCCCGGGGCAACCGACGCACGTGGAGCCGAGACCGTACGTCGGCGGGCGGCCCCTGCGGACGGTGACGATCGCGGCCGCGGAACTGCCGGCTGCCGGGGCAGGCGCATCGGGAGCGCGCGCCCTGCCGTGGCGTCCCGCCATCGAGGTCTCCGACAACCCGCACCTCCGCGTGATCGTGGACTGCACGGCGCAGGGGGGCGACGCCGACATCAACAGGCTCGTGCGCGCGGCGCTGCCCGGCGTCGTGAGCGTCGACGTGCGGCTGCCGGCGGCGATCCGCGGACTCGACGCAGCGCCACGAACGGACGGTTCGCTGTCGCCGCGCGAGTTGTACACGATGTTCCGCGCCGCGCGGCGGGACGGACCGGCCAGCGAGCGCGTCCTCGACGCGTTCCACCAGCTGTACGAGGCGGCGGTGGCCGAGGAGGTCGCGGAATGAGGCCGCTGACGCTCGACGTCTCGGGCTTCACGTGCTTCCGCGAGCAACAGCCGGCGCTCGATTTCAGCGAGCTCGATCTCTTTGCGATCGCCGGCCCGACGGGTGCAGGCAAGAGCTCCGTGCTCGATGCCATCACCTATGCGCTGTACGGCAAGGTGCCGCGCATGGGCGGCCAGCGCACGAAGGAGCTCATCTCCCACGGCCGCGACCGCATGACCGTGACGCTGACGTTCGCGGTGAACGGCGATCGGTACGTCGTGACACGCACGACGCGACGTTCGGGAAGCGGACCCTGCCAGCTCGATCGACTCGTCGTCGGCGGTCGCGAGAGCATGGCCTCAGGCGTCACGGCCGTGAACGAGGCCGTGCGCAGGCTCGTCGGCCTCGACTACGACGCGTTCACTCAGGCCGTGATGCTGCCGCAAGGCGAGTTCGCGCGGTTCCTGAAGGGCGCCGCCGCCGACCGGCGGCGCATCCTGCAGGAACTGCTGCGCCTGACGGTGTACAACCGGATGCGCGAGATCGCCCGGCAGCGCTGCACGACCGCGCGGGCGCGCGTCGACGTCATCGAACAGCAGCTGCAGAATCACGCGCTCGCCACGCCAGAAGGGCTGGCGCACCTCGAGGTGGAGCGCGCATCGCTCGGCGCTCTCGTCGCCGAGCTGCAGGCCGCTGCCGACGCCGCGCGCCAGCGGCGTGAGGAGTTGTCGGCGCGCGTGCAGCTGGCGCGTGAGCTCGCCGCCCGTGCTGGTGAGCTCTCCGTCCTGCTGCAGAACCACTCCGAGCACGACGCGCGCCTCGTCCGTCTCGAGCGCTCGCGTCGATCGAAGCAACTCGCAGGTTTGCTCGACCGCCTTGAAGGCGAAACGACGCAGCACGCGGCCCGGGTCCGCGAAGCGCAGCTCGCCAGGGCGCATCTGCGCGACGTGCAGCGGCTGCACGAACAGGCAAGGGCGTCGTACGCCGCGGCGCGTGCCGACCACGAGGCCGTCCCGACGTTGAAGGCCCGCCTCGAGGCGCTTCGTGCGCTCGAAGGCCGGCTCGACCACCGCGACGCGTGCCTGGCCGAAACCCGTCGGGTCGCGCAGGCTCTGCGCGTCGCAGAGGACGTTCTGCGAGACCAGTCAGCCACTGCCGTGCAGCGCCAGCGCGAACTCGACGACGCGCGGGCGCAGCAGCGTCGGGCGGCGGCGTCACTTGCGCAGCTGGACCTCGACGAGCGCGAATGGCAGGCGTGCGAGCGTGACCGCGAACGGGCGATCGAGCTTCGCCGCGATCGCCTGGCCATCACAGGGCTGGAGGGTCGCCGCCGCGACGCGCGTACGTCGCTGGCCGAGGCGCAGCGCATCCACGCCGCCGCGGAGGCGGCGCTCGGCACCGCGCGCGACGCCGTCGATCGCGCGATCCGCGAGCGCACGGAGGCGTGGGAGCACCAGCGCGCCGTGATGGATGCGCATCGGGCCATGACACTGCGCGAGCACCTGCAGCCCGGTCACACGTGCCCGGTG
>JAEYZV010000619.1 GCA_023427865.1 Acidobacteriota bacterium | reverse complement strand
CCCGATAGGGGGGGCGTGTCGCGTGCCGACGCGACGATCTGTTCCATCAGGTGCTGGTCCTCGATGGCACGTTCCAGACGCATCTCCGGGGGGCGCCCCGTGCGAATCGCCGTCACGAAGTCCCGGTACATCGCCTGGTAGCCGCGGATGTCGCGCACGCCCGGCAGGATCACGCGCGGCAGATTGCCCTGACGTCGCGCGATCACGAAGCCGCCATTGGACTCGAAGGTGATCACGCCCCGCCGCCCGAACAGCTTCGACACCCTCAGGCCTCGCAGCAGTGACGGGATCTCGCGCGAGTAGTAGAGCGTTCCCACCGCGCCGGTGTCGTATTGGAGGGCAACGAGCAGGCTCTTGGCCCGGCGATCGGCGCCGTCGGCCTCGCCCACCGGCCGGTAGCCATGTGCGCGGACGATACGTGGCCCCAGGCTGCCGGCAACGTGCAGCCAATGGATGCCCTCTTCGAAGAACGCATCGCCGCCGGCCATTGTCTCGTCATTGCGCCAGTCGTCGGCCGGCTTCAGGCGATGCGCGATCGTGGTGAAGTTGGCGAAGACGAGATCGCCGACGACATCGTCGGCAAGCAGCGCCCGGAGCGTCACCGCAAGGGGCTTGTAGTGGTCGTTCTCGCCGACGAGGACGACCCGGCCGGCACGGTCGCGCGCCTGCCGCACCGCCTCGTAGTCGGCGAGCGTCGGGAACGCCGGTTTCTCGACGAGGACGTGCTTGCCGGCCTCGAGCGCCCGAAGTGTCAGGTCGAGGTGGAAGCGGGGCGGCACGGCCACGACAACCGCGTCCACCTGCGGGTCGGCAAGCGCGGCCTCGTAGCCGGCGTGGCTGGCCACGCCGCCGTACCGCTGGCGGTAGCGCTCGGCTCGCGCCGGGTCGCGGCTCGCGAAACTCGTGACCACGTCGCTGCCCAGCTGCCGCAGGTGTGTGCAGTGCACGCCCGCGATGAAACCGCAGCCGAGGAACGCGATGTGGACCGGATCAGGCATCAGGACGGGCCGCCCCATGCGGATGGGGCATCCGGACGAGTGTACGCTGGAATCACGGCCATGGCTCCGTCCCGTCGCTCGTTCCTCACCCGTGTGGCAGGTGTGGCCGCTGGCGCCCTCCTGCCCCAGGGCCGGTCTCTGTACGCCGGGGCAGCCCGGGACAGTCGGGTTTCCCGTCGGGACGGGTCGCTGGGGCACGCGTCGGTCTCGGCAGCCAGGCTTCCACGCACCCGGGCCGAACGCGCCTGGCTCGGTCTGCCCGATCCCGCGCGCCATTACCGCGGCGCGTCGTCGGTGGCCGCACCGGGCGCACCGCCATTGCCGACGCTCTCCGCGCCGCCGGCCCAGCGCTCGTCTGCCGGCCGCGGGCTCCGCCTGGCGTTGCCGCGCCCCCTGGCGCAGCAGTACCCGGACCTCCGGCGGCGGTTCGTGTTGGAGTTCTACCCCGGGTACGTCACCGCCCCCTGGTATCACTGGAACGAGGGCGGACGGACCCCGCCGCTGGACATCGCTGCCGCGTCGATGCCCCGGCTCGGGCCGTACGACTCCCACGACCTGCGCGTCATCGAGCAGCACGCGCGCTGGATCGCCGACGCAGGCGTCGGTGCGATAAACCTGAGCTGGTGGGGGCGCGGCGATTACACCGACCTCGCCGTCCCACGGGTGATGGACGTGATGCGCGACCACGACCTCAAGGTCGCGTTCCACCTCGAGCCGTACGCCGAGGATCGTTCACGCCGCTACGCCGACGACCTCCACTACCTGCTGCGCGAGTACGGCGAGAAGCGGCGATGGGATGCCTTCCTGCTGCTCGAGGACGGCCCCGGCCGCGCCGCCCCGGTGTTCAAGTCCTTCCGCACGATCCTGCCCCGGGAAGTGACCGACTGCCTCGGGCGCACGTTCCTGGTGCCCGACTACACGTCCGACGGCGACTGGCGCCGCCAGACGGACGCGGTGCGCAGCGGGGTGCGCGGCGACTTCTCGCGGGTCTACCTGCTGGCCGATTCACTCGACGTCGGACGGACTGCCGCGAGCGGCTTCGACGGGGTGGCGGTGTACGACAACTTCGTGACGCCTTCGCGGTGGTCGCGCATCGCCGAGGACGCGTCGGACTGGGAACTGCTGGTCTCCTTCAACGTCAACCCTGGGTTCGATCGGTACCCGGACCGCACGCCGCCGCCATCTCCGGAGGTGGATCCCTGCTACGGGGGGCCGCTCGGCTTCGAGCCCGGCGGCACGCATCCGGACTGGAAGAACGCCACGGCGCGCCAGGCCGCGCAGCAGGCAGCGCTCGGTCGCATCACCGAGTCGTTCGAGGCGACGGTCTCGCTGCAGCAGCAGCCATCGCCCAACAGCGCGCGCGGCTTCTTCCTCGCGTACGTGAACTCGTTCAACGAGTGGCACGAAGGCCACCAGTTCGAGCCGGCCAAGGACGCCGCAGACCTGACGGCCGATGAACGCCGCATCGGTTATCACAACCCGCCAGACGGCATGGCGCGGCTCCGGCACCTGCGAACGCTCCTCGATCGCCTCCACTCGCCTGCGGCACAGGCGTCGTCGGCTATCATGCGGACCCCGTGAACACTCTCGACAAATTCCGCCTCGACGGGCGCCGCGCCCTCGTGACCGGTGCGAGCCGCGGGCTCGGCCGTGAGATGGCCCTTGCCCTGGCCGACGCCGGGGCCGACATCGTCATCACCGGGCGCACGCCGGAGACGCTCGACGGCACCGCTGCCGACATCCGTGCCCGAGGCCGGCAGGCCTGGACGCACGTCGTGGACATGGCAGTGCCTGCCGAGTGCGAACGCGCATGCGAGACGATTCGCGACACGCAGGGCCCCATCGACATCCTCGTCAACAACATCGGCAATCGCGTCGGCAGCGCGCAGATCCAGGACGTGCCGCTGTCGACGTGGCAGCAGTCGATCGACCTGAACCTCACGAGCTGCGTCGCAGCGACGCGCATCTTCGGGGGCGCGATGCTGACCGAGGGACGCGGCGGACGCATCATCAACATCGCGTCCATCAGCGGCCTCATCGCCAACCGCGGCATCGGCGGTCGCGATTACGAGACCATGAAGGCGGCGGTCGTGCACTTCACGCGGTGCGCAGCCGTCGATTGGGCGCCGCACGGCATCACCGTGAACGCCATCTGCCCCGGCCTGTTCATGACCGACGTGAACATGGAGTGGCAGCAGCGACGGCCAGAGGTCATCGACGCCTTCGTCGTGAACGTGCCGATGGGACGACCGGGCGAGCCCCACGAAATCGGGCCGCTCGCGCTCTATCTCGCCAGCCCGGCGTCGGCCTACGTCACCGGCGCGGTGTTGGTCATCGACGGCGGCTACACCGCCTGGTGAGCGCGCGCATCCGGCCCGCCCACCATGACGCGCGCGTGGGTCAGGTGCCCGTCTGCTCCATCGCCTTCAGGTAGGCATCCGCTTCCCCGATCGCTGTCTGCATGTCGGCCACCAGCGCATCCACGTCGGCCGACACGGCCGTCAGTTCCTTGGCGATGGCACCGAGCGCGCGAGCGTTGAGGTTGTGCTTCAGGAACAGCACACGGTCGCGCAGGGGCCTCAGCACCGGGTCGATGCGCTTCTCGACGCGAGACATCGATGCGATGAGCGCGTCGGTGCGGCGCCGCGTCTCGCGGAGTTCACGCTCGCTCTCGGCGCGCAGGCCACGGTCCGAGTACTTCCCGAGCTCGTCCTGCCACTCCTTGAACAAGTCCTTCGAGACGTCGCGCACGCCCTGGATGCGTTCGCGCACGTCCCTGGCGCGGTCTTCGCTCCGCTCGAGTTGCCCGTTCAACCGGTCGTACGTCTTCTCGAGCTCGCCGCGGTCCACGTCGACGTTTTCCTGCAACCGTTCGAGGGCGGTCTTGAACTCCGCCTGGGCCTTGACCTGCGACTCACGCGCTTCCTTCACGCGCTTGACGAGGATGTCGCGCTTTTCGAGCCCGACCTTCCTCATTGCGCCGTAATAGAGGCGATCGCACCCGGCCAGGGAGCCACACCCACCGAGCAGCACCACCACCACGAGGACGCGAGCGCACATCGACCCGCAGAACCGCATCGGGGGAGTGTACCGCCGCGGCCCCGGGGCGGGTCGAGCACGACGTCACGACGATGCGACAGGAGACCGCCGCTGGCGGCGGTCGTACGTCGCCACGCGGTAGACGTACCAGCCGACCATCGCAACCACGATGGTGGTCGACACCGGGCCGATGGCGTCGTTGATCTGCGTGAACCGGGATCGCAGCAGGTAGCCGGCCCCGGTCAGCGCGCCCGTCCAGGCCGTGGTGCCGATCGCGGAGAATACGAGGAACTTCGGCAGCGGCATGCCCGCCAGTCCGGCCGGCAGCGAGATGAGGGTGCGGATCGTCGGCACGAGACGACCGACCAGCACCGCTGTCGCGCCGTGCCGCACCAGCCAGTCCTTCGCACGGTCGAGGTCCTCTGGCGACATGGCCAGCCAGCGGGCATGTCGCTCGGCGAGTTGCCGCAAACGACGCTCGCCGACATGGCAGCCCAGCCAGTACCACGCCGACTGTCCGAGCAGCGAACCCGCACTGCCGGCCGCGATCGCGCCCCAGATCGACATGTCGCCCTGCGCCGCGAGCACGCCGGCCAGCGGCATGATGAGCTCGGAGGGAATCGGGGGAAACAGGTTCTCCAGGCACATCAGCAGGGCGACGCCGGCGTAGCCGAGAGCGCGGATGAAGTCCAGAATCCAGTTCGAGTCGCCCATCGCCTAGGGCCGTGCAACTCCCGCGCCTTTCACGGGCGGACCGTAGTACGGGTAGCGATCGAAGCGGTCGTCGTCGGCAAGCGCACGGGGATCGCCCGTGGAACGCATCCAGCGGTCGAGGCGTTGGCGCAACTCGCGCCCAACGGTGGCGTGCTCGGGGTCGGCCACGACGTTGTGCAACTGCCCGGGATCGCTGCGCACGACGTAGAGTTCCTCGGCGGGCCTCAGGGCCATGGCATGCACCCTGAACCGCTCGTAGGCCGGCTCACGTAAGAGCAGCTGCTTGCTCGGGCTGTCGTCGATGTCGCCGAACGGTCCCACCGAGTGGTAGAGCGTCGGATCGCCCGCCGGCCAGCGGTCCTGGCGGAAGTTGCGGATGTACAGGTGATCGTGCGTCCGTACGGCGCGTGACGGATACGAGAGGTCGCCGCGCCGGACGTTGGCGTGCCGCTCGCGTTCGAGGAACACGGCCGAAGGCCAGGCGATGCGAGCCCGACCGTCGAGCAACGGCCGCAGCGACCGGCCCGTCATGTCCGCGGGCACGGCGGCCCCGGCCGCATCGAGAATCGTCGGCGCCAGGTCGGTCAGCGTGACGAGCGCGTCGCTGACGAGTCCAGGCCGCGCTACACCCGGCCACCGGATGAGCAACGGCACACGTGTCCCGCCGTCGTACAGCGTCGCCTTCGCCCCAGGAAACGGCATGCCGTTGTCGGAGGTCACGATGAGCACGGTGTGTTCGAGCAACCCGGCGGCCTCGAGCGTGCGCACGAGCTCGCCGAGATCCCGGTCGAATCGCTCGACTTCTGAGAGATAGTCGGCGACATCGCCGCGCACCTCCGGCGTGTCGGGCAGGAACGGCGGCACCTGCACGCGGCCGGGTTCGATGCCGTTGCGCGCGCCGCTGCCCGCCTCGTAGGGCCGATGCGGGTCGGTGCTGCCGAACCAGTAGGCGAACGGAGCACCGGCAGGCCGCTGTCCGAGGAGGGCGCGCAGGTTTTCGACGCGCGGACCGGCCGGATTGCGCGTGCGCCCGCCCGGCTCCACGGAGCCCGGCCCCCACCCCTTGCCCGTGAAGCCAACCGCGTAGCCACGCGCCTCGAGGAGGTCGGGATAGACGGCGAACCGTGCAGGCAGGTGACTCCACAGCTGCGCGCCCTCCGCAAGACGATGCGGTGCCTGTCCGGTGAGGATGGCGGCGCGCGAGGGCGTGCACGAGGGTGCCGCGGCGAACGCGTGCGTGAAATGCGTGCCTTCGCGTGCCAGGCGATCGATGGTCGGCGTCCGCACGGCCGGATCGCCGCCAACGCCGGCGTGCGGCCACGACCAGTCGTCGGCAATCGCCAGCACGACGTTCATCGGGACGCCCTCCGGGGGCCCTTGGGCCGGCTGCGCCTCCGGTGTCGCAGAGACGCCGGCCATGTGCAGCCCGATCCCGCACAGGAGTGCGGCCAACACACGGGACGGGCGTCGTGACGGTACCGGAATCATGGTCGAAGCGTGCAAGCGCACGATATACGATGGAGGGCGGGACTTCCTCATGTTGCTCAACTCCATCCTCGACGCCATCGGCCGCACACCGCTCATCAAGCTCAACCGCCTCGGGGCGCATCTCGACTGCAACCTCTACGC
>JAEYZV010000572.1 GCA_023427865.1 Acidobacteriota bacterium | reverse complement strand
GTCCCGACTCCCTACCCCTTGGTGACCGTCTCGTCCAGATTGAGGAGCACGTTGCCCACCATCGTCCAGGCGGCGAGGTCGATCTCGGCGCCCGTGACCTTCGTTCCCTTCGGCAGGTCGAGCGCCGCCGCCGCTTCGTCCGGCGCGGCCGCATAGCGCCTGGCTGTATCCGCGTGGAACGCACGCAGCCGATCGAGCTCGGCCGCCGTCGGCGTGCGGCTCGTCACGAGGCGGAAACCGAGCGTCAACCGCGCATCGACCGTTGCGGGTTTCGCCTCTTCACGCATGCGACGCCCGAGCGCCCGTGCGAGCTCGAAGAAGCCCTCGTCGTTGAGCGTCGCCAGCGCCTGCAGCGGCGTGTTCGTCCGCACCCGACGCACGGTGCACTGCTCGCGGCTGGTGCCGTCGAAGGTCGTGAACACCGGGTACGGCGACGTGCGGCGCAGGAACGTGTAGAGGCTGCGCCGGTAGCGGTCCTCGCCGGTGCTCTCGATCCACTTCGAGTTGTCGTACGGGTTGTTCCAGATGCCGGGCGGCTGCGGCGGGAACACGCTGGGGCCGCCTACGGTCGGCGTGAGCATCCCGCTCGCGGCCAGGGCGACGTCGCGCACCATCTCGGCTTCGAGACGGAAGCGCGGGCCGCGTGCGAGCAGCCTGTTGTACGGATCGTGCGCCTGCGCGTCCGGCGTCACGGCGGAGTCCTGCCGGTACGTCGACGACAGCACGAGCGTCCGGACGAGCGTCTTGAGGCTCCAGCCGCGCTCCATGAAATCCACGGCCAGCCAGTCGAGCAACTCCGGATGCGAGGGCGGCGATCCCATCGTGCCGAAGTCCTCGCTCGTCTCGACGAGACCGCGGCCGTAGATGGCCTCCCAGACCCGATTCACCATGACGCGCGCCGTCAACGGGTTGTCGCGGCTCACCAGCCAGCGGGCGAGCCCGAGGCGGTTCGGCGGCAGGTCCTCACCCATGGGCGGCAGCGCCGACGGCGTGTTCGCGTATACGATCTCGCCGGGTGCCGTGAACGCGCCGCGCTCCCGCAGCGGCGTGGAGGGCCGTTCGTACGACGGCTTCTCCTCCATCACGAGCGTCGTCGGCAGCTTCAGGTCGTCTAGCGCCTTCTTCAGGCGCGCGACTTCCTTGCGCTCGGCCTCGAACAGCGGCGACTGATCCCGGAACTGCGTCGCCAGCAGCTTCGCCTGATCCTCGGTGCGCGCCGCCAGCGCCACGCCGAGCGCCGCCCGGGTGCGTGCAGTGATCGCCACCGCCTGGAGCGGTTCCTTCACTGTGGTGGCCGACAGCCGGAAGCGCCCGAGGCCCTGGCCGAGCGTGCCGTCCTCGTGCGAGAGCACCACCGTCAGGACGGTCTCGCCATCGCCGCCGATCGGCGCCTTCGGCACGAGGACCAACTGGAACGGCACGCGCCAGCCATCGCGCACGGCGTCGACCACCCAGGCGCGGCCGAGGCGGGCGTAGGTCGTCGGTGCATCCGTCGTGAGTTCGCGCAGGTCCCCGCGCGACACGTTGCCGTCGCTCTTGACCGCCGCGAAGTCGACCGGCGTGCGCGCCGCCGGATCATCGGCGGGCGCCGCGAACACCTGCACCTTCGTGAGCCGGAAGTGGCCGTACGGATCGCGACCGGGGCCCTGCTTGGGCAGCGAGGGGTCGAGCATCGCCTCCAACCGCAGCCCCGTGATGCCGGCCGAGCGAGTGGTCGCCTCGACTGTGTACGTGGTGGTGGGCGGGTTCGGTCCGCTCGCCAGCACGCTGCCGTCGGGTTGCGCGGCGAGCTGCACGTCGTTGGTGGCCGTGGCCCGTGCGGGCGTCAGTGTCGTCCAGGCGGCGGCCGCTTCGCGCATCGAGGTCTCCCACGCGGCCTGCGCGCCGGCGCGGGCCGGCGAGTCCTTGGCGAGGGCGGCCTCTGCGGCCTCGAGTTCACTGCGCAACGCCGTGCGCCTGGCGTCCTGTTCGGGCGTGGCCAGGTCGATCTGCGCTTCGACGTACTTGGTGCCGGCGCCGTGCTTCTCGGCCTTGTACGCGGGGTTGGCGAAGAACGCCATCAGCCGGAAATAGTCCTTCTGGCTGATGGGGTCGTACTTGTGGTTGTGGCATTGCGCGCACGCCACGGTGCTGCCGAGCCACACGGTGGCGGTGGTGTTCACGCGGTCCACGAGCACTTCGTAGAGCGCCTCGTCGGGATCGACGCCGCCTTCCTCGTTGGTCATCGCGTTGCGGTGGAACCCGCTCGCAATCCGTTGGGCGCGCGTCGCCCCCGGCAACATGTCGCCGGCGATCTGCTCCACGGTGAACCGGTCGAACGGCATGTCGCTGTTGAGCGCGTCGATCACCCAGTCGCGGTACGGCCACATCGATCGCAGCCGGTCCGCTTCGAAGCCGTTGCTGTCGGCGTATCGCGCGAGATCCAGCCACAGGCGCGCCCACCGCTCGCCGAAATGCGGCGACGCGAGCAGCCGGTCCACGGCACGTTCATACGCGTCGGGCCGCGTGTCGGCCAGGAACGCGTCGAGCTCCGCGATCGTCGGCGGCAGGCCCGTCAGGTCCAGCGAGACGCGGCGCAGGAGAGCCTCCTTCGACGCCTCGTGCGACGGCATCAGCTTCTCGGCGTCGATCCTCGCGAGCACGAACCGGTCGACCGGCGTGCGTGCCCAGTCCTCGCGGCTGACGTCGGGCAGCGCGGCCTTCTTCGGCGCCACGTACGCCCAGTGCTCCTCGACGGCCTCTGTCGCTGCCGTGCCGGCGGCGACCGGCCATTCCGCGCCCTGGTCGATCCATGCGCGGACGATGGCGATCTGCGCCTCCTCGAGCGGCGGCTTCTCGAGCGGCATCTGATCCTCGCCGCCATGTCCGAGGAGCCTGTGCACGAGGTAGCTCTCGCCACTGTTGCCGGGTACCAGCAACGGGCCCGTGGACCCGCCTTTCAGCGCGAGATCACGGATGTGGAGACGCAGCTTGCCGCGCGCCTTCTTCTCCCCGTGGCACTCGTAACAGTGCTCGCGGAAAATCGGCTCGATCTGTGTGGCGAAGTCGACGCGGGGGGCGGGCTGAGCCGACTGCACGACGTCGCCGCCGGACCAGGAGACACCCAGTGCGGCAGCAAGGACGAACGCGGAGCCGGACAGCCAGGAGGGGCGTGCGGAAGTGAGCATCGGCGATGAGGGGAATCATACCGCCTGCCGTGCCTGGCGGGCCGCCGCGGGCTGCGGTCGGGCACGGTCGCGCACCAGGAGGCGACGAGCTTTGGCGCTAAGATTCCGGCAGTGATCCCCTCAGAGGACGCGGAACCCACGCGCGGCGCGTCCATCGGCCACTACCGGGTCGAGGAACGGCTCGGGGCCGGCGGCATGGGCGCCGTGTATCGGGGGTACGACGAGAACCTGCACCGCAGTGTCGCCCTGAAGCGTCTGCTGCCCGCGGCCCCGGGCGGAACGCTCGCGCTCCGCTTCCGGCGCGAGGCGCGCATGGCAGCACGGCTGAACCATCCCGCCATCGTCCACATCTACGAAATCGTCGAGTCGGGCGACGCCGAATGGATCGTGATGGAGCTGGTGCAGGGCAAGACCCTGGACCGGCTCCTGCGCGAAGGCCGGCTCGAGGTGTCGCCCGCCGTCCGTTGGGCGCGCGAGATCGCGGAGGGGTTGTCGGAAGCCCACGCACAAGGCGTCGTCCACCGCGACCTGAAGGCGGCCAACGTGATGGTCACCCCGGCTGGTCGCGTCAAGATCCTCGATTTCGGACTCGCGAAGATGTACGGCGAGGATGTCGATCAGGAGATCTCCGCGCCCGGTGCCGTGGTCGGCACCTGCCATGCGATGTCGCCCGAACAGGCCCAGGGCCTGGCGGTCGATCACCGTTCCGATCTGTTCTCGCTGGGGTCGCTGCTCTACGAGATGCTGACGGGCGTTTCGCCGTTCCAGGCCGAGACGCCGACGCAGACCCTGGCCCGGATCTGCGCACACGAGCCCACGCCCATCAGGGACGTCGCGCCCTCGCTGCCCGACGAGCTCGCGGCGATCGTGCATCGGCTGTTGCAGAAGCCTGTCGACCAGCGCGTCCAGTCGGCCGAGGAGGTGGTCGCTGCCCTCGAACGCATCGAGCGGGCCGGGTCGCTGGACGCCGGGCCGCCCGCGTCGTTCGTGACGCGGATCGACACCGGTCGCGCCCGGCCGAGCGCGCCCCGCGCCGGTGTGACCGGCCCGTCGCCGATGAGCAGCCTGGAGCGGCGGCAGATCACGGTGCTCTGTTTCGAGTCGGTCGGCCTCGCCCACGGCGCGAGCGGCTCATCGCGGGGCGTGGACGCCGAAGCCCTGTTCGAGCAGATGCTGCAGCTGCGTCCGCTCGGCGAGGCCGCAGCCGTCCGGTACGGCGGCACGCCCGGCAGCGCGATTGGCAATCGACTGCTGCTCTACTTCGGCTACCCCGTCGCGCACGAAGACGATGCGTGGCGGGCGGTGCGGGCAGGCCTCGATCTCGTGGCAGGGATCGACGGTCATCTGGCCGACGCGCCGGCAGGGGGCCCGCTGGCGCTGCGGGTGGCGCTCCATACCGGGACAGCGGTCGTGTCGAGCAGCCGGCACGCGCCCGAGTCCGTCGTGCTCGGGCCGATGCTTGATGTCGTGCTCCGGTTGCTCGCGTCGGCCGAGCCCGGCACGGTCGTGATGAGTTCGGGCACACGCGCGCTCGTACACCGCGGTGTCGCCATCGAGGCGTGCCCGCCGCTGCCGCCGGCGCCGGGCAGCACCGAGTCGCTGCGGTCGTTCCTCGTTCGCGAGGGCCACGACTCCGGAGACGAACGGCTGTACGACGGTGTGCCACTGGTGGGGCGCGATCGCGAGCTCGATCTGCTGCTTGCACGCTGGGACCAGGCACGGGGTGGCACGGGCCAGGCGGTGCTCGTGAGCGGCGAGCCGGGCATGGGGAAGTCGCGGCTCTTGCGCGCGGTGCGGGAACGCCTGCAGGTCGCGCACGGAGGAGCGCCGCGTTGGGTGGCGGCCCACGGGTCGCCGTACACGCAGAGCACGCCCCTGTACCTCGGGCTGCAGCTGCTGCAGCGGGTCACGACCGCCGCACCGGGCGCCACGGTCGCCGATCAGCTCGCGGCGGCATTGGCGGCGCTGTCGCTGAGCGAGGCGCTCCCCCTGCTCGCCGCATTGCTCGACCTGCCTGCCGACGTGCGACCTCCACTGCCGCCGATGCCGCCGGAGCGCCAGCGCGAGCAGACACTCGATGCGCTCGTCGCGCTCGTGCTCGCCATGGCCGAGCGCGAGCCGCTGGTGGTGCTGGTGGAAGACCTGCACTGGTGCGACGCCACGAGCATCGCGTGGCTGGATCGGTTGATCGAACACGCGTCGACCGCAGCGCTGCTGCTGGTCATGACCGTGCGATCGAATGCGGCGAACGTGTCCTGGAGCGGCCGCGCCCAGATCACCCAGCTCGCACTCGCGCCGCTCGGCCCCGAGGACACGGCGTGCTTCGTGCAGCTGCTGTCGGGCGGGCGGGCGCTGCCCGCGGACGTCCGGCGGCACATCCTCGACAGGACGGACGGCGTGCCGTTGTTCATCGAGGAACTCACACGCTCGGTGCTCGAAGGCGGCGAGTCAGGTGAATGGCGTGCGCTTCCGACGTCGCTGCGCGACTCGCTCACCGTGCGACTCGACCGTCTGGGGCGCGCCAGGGAGGTCGCCCAGCTCGCGTCGGTGATCGGTCGCACCTTTTCGCTGTCGCTCCTTGCCGCGATCTCCGTCCACGACGGCGATACGCTCGAGCGGGAACTGCGTCGCCTCGTGCAATCGGGCCTCGTGTTCCGCCGCGGGTTCGGCGCGCAGGCCCGCTATTCGTTCAAGCACGCCCTCGTGCGGGATGCCGCGTACGACTCGCTGCTCAAGCGCGAACGGCAGCACCTGCACCTGCGGGTCGCGCACGCGCTCGAGACGCAGCGCGACGCCGGGGAGGGCGTCCCGTCCGAGCTGCTGGCGCACCATTTCGCCGAGGGCAACCGACCGGACCTCTCGGCGGCTCATCGGCTCGACGCGGCACGGCAGGCGCTGGCGCGGTCGGCCTACGACGAGGCGCTCGAGCACACGCGCGCCGGGCTCGACACCATCGGCGCGATGCCGCAGGGCGCGCCCCGCGACGGGCTCGAACTGCAACTGCAGTCGGCACGCCTGCCGGCCGTGATCGCCACGGAGGGATTCGCGTCGCCACAGGTCGAGCGGGCCTACCTGCGCGGGCTGGATCTATGTGGGGAAGACGAGGGTCGGTTCGGGCTGCTGTACGGGCTCTACAGCTTCTACGCCGTGCGGGCGGCGCCGGCCGCGGCGTTGCCGCACGCCGAGCGCATGCAGGCGATCGCCGAGTCGCTCGACAGCGCGGCGCTGCGCGTGCAGAGCCACTACGCGCTCGGAGCTCTGTGTTTCCTGCAGGGCGACCTGGCGTCGGCCCGGCGTCACCTCGCCGTGGCGGCGGCCCAGACCGATCCGGATCTCGACGCGGCGCTGCCGCAGGCGTTCGGCACCGACGACCGCAAGCCGGCGCTCGCCTACGACGCGCTCGCCGGGTGGATGCAGGGGCGCGGCGACGAGGCACTGGCGCTGGGCGACGCCGCGGTCGCGGCCGCACGATCGGGTGGGCAGCCGTTCACGCTCACGACCGTCCTGCTGCTCACCGGGTTCCTCCATCGCTGCCGGCGCGATGCGGCAGCGCTGCGGCGCCATGCCGAGGAACTGCTCGCGCTTGCCGATGCGCACGGACTCTTCCAGGTGCGCGACGCGAACGTGCTGCTCGGCCTCGCCCTGGCGACCGACTCGGACGACGACGTGGCGGGACGCGCGCACCTGCGGCGCAGCCTCGAAGCCTATCGCGCGACGGGGTTCCGGGTCTTCGTCGGCTTCTACCAGGTGGAGTTCGCCAGCGCCTGCCTGCGGCACGACGCGGTCGATGAGGCCGATGCGGCGCTGCAGGATGCGTGGGCCGCGCTCGCGGCCGGCGCGGAGGGGTTCTGGGAGCCGGAACTCCATCGCGTCCAGGGCGAGTTGCACGCGCGGCGCGGGCAGGATGCGGCGGCCGACGCGGCGTACTCCACGGCACTGTCGCTGGCTGCCGAACGCGGTGCCATCGGCCTCGAGTTGCGGGCGGCGACGAGCCTGGCACGCCTGCGCCAGGCTTCCGCACGCGATCGCCTCGCGTCCGCGCTCGCGCGCCTGCCTCAGGACACGGCGACTGCCGACCGGCTCGAAGCCGAGGCGCTGCTGGCCGCGCTCGGCTGACGCGCGGCGTCGCGCTGCAGCGACCACACCAGGTAGATGTACAGGCAGTCGACCGTCGTCGTCGCGATGCTCATGACGTGCAGGAACGAGTTGTCGGCATATGCCGGGTGGATGTTCATGAACACGGTGTTCGTGCCGGTGCCGTGCATCTTCAGCCAGGCGATCAGCAGCGACACCCTGCCGAGGTTACCGAGCGCCCGCTGCTGGAACAGCACGAAGACGTAGAGCACCGAGAGCGCGAAGTTGAGCATGAACGCCGAGTTGGCGCCGATCGAGGTGTCGAGACCCGAGATGGCCATCGTATAGAACGCGATGCCGTGGAACACCGCGAGTGCGACGAGCATCGGCTGCAGGTAGGCGTGGAAGGCCTCGGTGCGCACCTGCTTCCAGCCGTAGGTCAGCACGCCCCAGAAGATGAACAGGTCGAAGAAGAACCAGATGCGGTAGCACCACACGAGCAGCGGGCCCATGTCGGTCGTCAGCGGAAAGCTCCACGCGAACTCCCAGCCGATGTTGCCGCACACGGCGAAGATCGGCGCTTCGATGAAGCGGTCGCGCACGATGCTGCGGATGTAGAGCATGTAGACGACGACCCACAGGTAACAGCCACCGGCAAACAGCAGCAGTTCCACCGTGGTGTAGTCGGTCGTGTTGACGAGCCTGCTCCAGTC
>JAEYZV010000503.1 GCA_023427865.1 Acidobacteriota bacterium | reverse complement strand
GCGGAATTGCAGGAATTTCAGAATTTCACAAGCCTCCCCAACCTTCGAGGCATCCCGGACAGGCATCGCCACCCTTCGAGGCATTGCGGGCCGTGATGCCATTCTGAAATCCTGCAATTCTGAAATTTCCGCGCCCGCTACCCCGTCTGCACTCCGATTTCCCCGAGAGCTGCCCGTACCTGCCCGTCACTGACGTCGGTGGCGATCGTCGTCTCGCCCAGGCGGGTGGGTAGCACGAAGTGCAGCGTGCCTGCCACGACCTTCTTGTCGCGGCGCGTCGCCGCGATGATCGCGTCGGGATCCAGGGAGGCGATGGCAGGCAGTGGCCCCATCCGGTCGAGAACGTGCACGAGCGCCGCATGTTCGTCGGCCGTCCACGTGCCGCGCGCCACAGCGATGGCCGATGCCGCCTTCATCCCGTAGGCGACCGCTTCCCCATGCCGGAGCAGCCGGTACTTCGTCACCGCCTCCAGGGCATGCCCGATGGTGTGGCCGAAGTTCAGGATGCGGCGGAGCCCGTCCTCGCGCTCGTCCTTGCTCACCACGTCGGCCTTGATCGCGCAGCACTCCGCGATCACGGGCAGCAGCGCCTCGGCCGATCCATCGAGCAGCGCATCCATCGTGTCGACGCAGCGCTGGAAGAGCGGCGCCGAGGCGATGACCCCGTACTTGACGACCTCGTAGAGCCCGGCGCGCAGTTCCCGCCGGCTGAGGGTGGTGAGCAACGTCGGGTCCACCGCCACGAGCGCGGGCTGGTGGAACGCCCCGAGGAGGTTCTTGCCGAGGCGATGGTTGACCCCGACCTTGCCGCCGATGGCGCTGTCGACCTGGGCGACCACCGTCGTCGGCACGTGCACCAGGCGTATGCCACGCAGGTACGTCGCCGCCGCGAAACCGGCCATGTCGCCGATGACGCCCCCACCGACGACCACGAGCACGGCCTTGCGATCGACGCCCCGCTCGACGAGGGCGTCGTGCACCTTGCCCATCGTCGCCATCGTCTTGGCTTTTTCGCCATCGTTGACGAGGATTGGCACCTCGGCTCCGTCGCCGGACATGCCGAGGCCGCGCAGGATGCTCGCGCCGTGGAGCCCCCACACACGGGGACTCGAGGCGACGACGATGCGTGAGGCCGCCGGGCAGGCGTCGGCGACGATCGTGCCGAGCGAGGCGACGAGGCCGGGTGCGATGACGATGCGGGAGACCGGCCCGGACTGCGTGCGGACTTCGAGCGCGTGCGGTGTCATTGGGAAGGAATGCGCCACGAAACCGGCGCGAAACGGGTGGTAGGATAGCAGGGTCCCGGCAGGCCACTGCTCTCCAAGCGGGCGGTCGGGCCCGTCGCATTGCGAGACGAGCGCCAGACCCGCGAGGAGCAGACACCCCACTGGTGACCAACAATCCCGACTTCCTGGTGCTCGGCAGCGGCATTGCAGCGCTCCGCGCGGCGCTGGCGCTGGCGGACCGGGGACGCGTGCTCATCCTGACCAAGGGTGAGCCGAAGCAGGGCAGCACGGGCTGGGCGCAGGGCGGCATCGCCGCCGCGCTCGGCGAGGACGATTCGCCCGCCCTGCATTACGAGGACACACTGGCGGCCGGCGACGGCCTGTGCGAGCCCGACGCGGTGCGGATGCTCGTCGGGGAAGGGCCTGCCTACGTGTCGGAGCTGCTGGAGTGGGGGGCCCGCTTCGACCGCTTGCCCGACGGCCGGCCCGCTCCCACGCGTGAGGCGGCGCACAGCGTGCGCCGCGTGCTGCATGCCGAGGATGCCACTGGTCGCGAGATCAGCCGCGTACTGCACGCGCAGGTGGCCGCCGTGCCGTCGATCACCGTGATCGACCACGCCGTGGTGACGGCGCTGATTTGCCGCGACGGCCGCTGCGTCGGTGCTGCGTACCACGGCGCAGAGAATCAGCGCGTCGAGGTCCATGCCGCGGCCACGCTGCTGGCAACGGGTGGTGCCGGCCAGGTGTTCGCGCAGACCACCAACCCCGCGGTGATCTCCGGCGACGGCATGGCGATGGCGTTCGACGCCGGAGCCGAAGTGGCCGACCTCGAGTTCGTGCAGTTCCACCCGACCGTGCTCGACGTGCCCGGGCGGCCGCGTTTCCTCCTCTCGGAGGCGCTGCGCGGCGAGGGAGCGCGACTCGTGAATGCCTCCGGCGAGGCGTTCATGAAGCGCTACGAGGCGGCCGCGGAACTCGCGCCGCGCGACCGCGTCGCGCGCGCGATCGTTCGCGAGCGGCAGCGCACGGGTGGCGCGCAGGTCTACCTGTCGTTGGCACACCTGACCGGGCTCGACGTGCACGCGCGCTTTCCGCAGATCTCCGAGGCGTGTCGTGACGTCGGGCTCGACCTGGCGAGGGATCCGATTCCCGTGAGCCCGGCGGTGCACTACGTGATGGGCGGCGTGGTGACCGATCTCGATGGTCGCACGTCGCTGCCGGGGCTCTACGCTGCCGGTGAGGTCGCGTGCACGGGCGTGCACGGCGCCAATCGCCTGGCCAGCAACTCGTTGCTGGAGGGGCTGGTGTTCGGCGCGCGCGCGGGTGTCGTGATGGGAGAAGCGCCGCGAGCCCGTTCTGCCTGGGGGCCCGGCCGTCTCGTCGCCTGCGATCCGGTGATTCCGGAGCCGGGCGGCATCGGACCGCCGGGCATGGACGGTGCGACGGTGCGGGCGCGCGCCTGGCGGGATCTCGGGCTGGTCCGGACCGGCGACGGACTGCGCGACGCCGAGGCGTACTTCGCCCGCGCGTACGCCGCGTGCGCGGCGGAACGGCCAGACGACCTCCCGGCCGCGCAGTTGCGCAGCCTCGTCACGGTGGCCTTCCTCATGAGCCGCGCGGCACTGCGGCGCGAGGAGAGCCGCGGCGGCCACTACCGGACGGATTTTCCCGAGCGTCGCGACGATGTGTGGGACCATCACTGCAGCGACGTACTGACACGCAGGGCAGACTGACCATCATGAGTGAGCAGGTGAAGGAACAGGCGCAGAAGGGCGGCAGGACGGCTGGCAAGGGGGACGCTCTGGTCACCGCCATCACGCCGCAGGGCGAGGATTACTCGCGCTGGTATCTCGACGTGGTGCTGCGGGCGGAACTGGCCGACTACACGCCGGGGCTCAAGGGCTGCATGACGATCCGGCCGTACGGCTACGCCATCTGGGAGCGCATCCAGCAGCTGCTCGACGCACGCCTGAAGGCGACCGGCCACGTCAACGCGTACTTCCCGCTGTTCATCCCCGAGAGCCTGCTCATGAAAGAGGCCGAGCACGTCGAGGGGTTCGCGCCGGAAGTGGCGTGGGTCACGCACGGCGGCAAGGAAAAGCTGGAAGAGAAGCTGGCGATCCGGCCCACGTCCGAGGTGATCATCGGCACGATGTACGCCAAGTGGCTGCAGTCGTGGCGCGATCTGCCCATCCTGATCAACCAGTGGGCCAACGTGGTCCGCTGGGAGAAGGTGACGCGGCCCTTCCTGCGCACCACCGAGCTCCTCTGGCAGGAAGGCCATACGGTCCACGAGACCGCGGCCGAGGCCGAGGAAGAGACGCTGAAGATTCTCGGCGTGTACAAGGAGTTCGTCGAGACCGAGCTCGCCATGCCGGTCATCGAGGGGCGCAAGAGCGACGCCGAGAAGTTCGCCGGCGCGTCCAAGACGTACTCGATCGAGGCGCTCATGGGCGATGGCCGCGCGCTGCAGGCGGGCACCTCGCATGATCTCGGGCAGAACTTCGCCCGGGCGTTCGACATCAAGTTCCAGGGCCGTGACAAGGTCGAGCAGTACGCATGGACGACCTCGTGGGGCGTGTCGACGCGGCTGATCGGCGGCTTGATCATGGTGCACGGCGACGACAGCGGCCTCGTGCTGCCGCCCAACATCGCGCCCTACCAGGTGGTGATCGTGCCGATTCCGCGCGGTAACTGGCAGGAGACCGTGCTGCCGCAGGCGCAGGCGCTCAGGGACCAGCTCGTCGCGGCGGGCGTGCGCGTGATCCTCGACGACCGCGATGCCTACACACCGGGCTGGAAGTTCGCCGAGTGGGAGATGCGCGGCGTGCCCATCCGCCTCGAGATCGGTCCGAAGGACATCGAGAAGCAGCAGGTCGTCCTCGCGAGGCGCGACACGCGCGAGAAGCAGTTCGTGCCGATGGATGGCCTGGTGGGCGCCGTGCAGGGCTGGCTGCGCGAGATCCAGCAGTCGCTTCTCGAGCGGGCCCGACGCGTGCGCGAGGAACGGACGCACTACACGGAAAGCTACGAGGAGTTCAAGGCGCTGATGGCTGGCGCCCGTCCGGGCTTCGTCTACGCGCCCTGGTGCGACGACCCGGCGATCGAGGCGCAGGTGAAGGCCGAGACGCAGGCGACGATCCGCAACTACCCGTTCGACGCGCCGCCCTTCGAAGGCAAGGCGTGCCTGGTCACGGGACGGCCCGCGACGGCGATGGCGTGTTTCGCGAAAGCCTACTGACGGCGTCGCCGTCGGCCTTCGTCGTGCGGCCGTCGGCCTTCGCGGACGCGGGCGACCACGCCTGGGGGGGCTCGACGGCCGACCGGCGCACGGCCCACGGCCTCACGACCACAGTTCTTCCATCGTCTCCGGCAAGCGGGCCGCGATCTTCCTGATCGTGGCCTGCCGCTTCGTGAGCTTCTCGCGCTCCACGATCGCCTGGAAGATGCCCGCCAGCTGCCCTCGGAACCAGGCGTTCGTCGTGCTTGCGTGCGCATCGGCCAGCGCCTCGAGCGCCGGCGCATCTCCCACCTGCTGAAGCGAGGACAACATCCCGACAGGCGTGTGCTCGCCGAGCGCTTCGAGTGTCTCGCGCAGGTCGTACACCGCCAGGCGGCTGCCTCGTGCCGCAAGCACGAGGTGCGCGGTCGAGCGCGTGACGCGCCACTGCTCGAGCGCACCCGCCTCGAGGGTCGCTTCGTGCGCCCTGATGCGCTCGATGAGGCGATGGACGACGGTGAGCGGCACCGTGGCGCCATGGCTGCCGAGGAGTGCACGCAGTACCGCGGGGTCGGCTGGCAACTGGCCGGCCGCCGCTGCTTCGAGCTGCGCGGGCGCGTCATCGGCGCCAGCGGAGAGCCCGATCTCCGGCCGTGGCCCCGCGTGATGCCCGTCGGTGACGTCCAGCGCGGTCGGCACGGCGTTGTCCGCGGCGTGCCGCACTGCCTCGGACGGGTCGCGGCGCAGTTGCTCACGCAGCGGGTCGACGATGTCGGCCTCGTAGGTCGCCGATGGGACGGCGGCGCTGGCGATCACGTCGAAGGCCCGCAGCCGGATCGCTTCCGCGCACGAGCGGTCGAGCACGATCGCCGTGAGTGCGTCGAGCGCATCGGACGCGACCGTGGCATCGGTGGAATCGAGCAGAACGCCCACCGCGTCCACGGCGGCGATCGACACGTCCGGGACTTCGTGGCGAAGGAAGTTGCGGACGGTCCCCAGCGTTCCCGCATCGCCGATCCGCTCGAGGACGCGCAGGAGGCGGGGCAGGTGTTCCACGTCCGCGCCGGCCAGGCGTTGCTGCACCTGTCGCACGGCCGGCCGCCCGATGATCGCAAGCCGAGCGATGGCGGCTTCGGTGGCGACGGGATCCTGACCTGCGAGGAGTTCGTCGAGCAGCGCCCGTGACTGACCGGGTCGGGTAGGCACGGCAGGGGATCTTACCCGGGTTCCGGGTTCCGGGCTCCGGGGGCGGGGTTCCGGGCACATCCCGGAGGAGGGGAGGCGGGAGGGTCGGCTCCCCGGCCGGCGCCCCTTTGGCTCCGCAACGAAAGAGGCCCGGCGGCATTCCTGCCGTCGGGCCTCTTGTCGTATCGGGTGTGCGTCGTTTACTGCGTCACGCGGACCGTGAGGGCGGCGCGGCGGTTCAGGCGGCGCGTTTCCTCGCGGCTGTTGTCGTGCTTGGGTCGCTCCTCGCCGTAGCTCACAGTGCGGATGCGGTCGGCACTCACCCCACGCGAGCCGAGGTAGTCGCGCACGGAGTAGGCGCGGCGCTCGCCGAGGGCGAGGTTGTACTCGGCCGTGCCGATGTTGCAGGTGTGGCCCTCGACCTCGATCCGCAGCTCGGGGTTGTCGGTGAGCGCCTTGATGGCCTCGTCGAGGATGCGGGTCGCCTCGGGCCGCAGCGTGTAGCGGTCGAAGTCGAAGTGCACGTCCTCGAACGTGTAGTCCTTGATCGCGGGACGGACCACCTGGATCGTGACCGTATCGGTCACCGTGCCGCCCTTGCCGTCCGACACCGTCACCGTCGCCGGCACCGGCCCCTCCTGCATCGGCGCGGTCCACAGCGTCTCGCGATCGGCGCCGTTGGCGAACGAACCGGCCGGCGCGGACCACTTGTAGGTGAGCGGGTCGTTGTCGGGATCGCTCGCGTCAGCGGTGACGGTCGAGCTCTTGCCGACTTCGCCCGTGCACGGGTTGCAACGCGCCTTCACCGTCGGCGGGCGGTTCTCCTGGACGGGCGGCGGCGGAGGCGGCGGGGGCGGCGGGGGCGGCGCGAACACGCGCACACCGGGATGGAAGCCGATGCGGAGCTGACCGCTGAGGCGATCGGCCGTCTCGGAGTCGTAGGGCCCGAACTTGTCGCGCGCGTCGTGCGCGAGCGCATAGACGATGCCGCCACCGACGAAGAACCCACGGTCGCTGATGTAGGTCAGGCCCAGGGCGGCGTCGAGCGGGCTGCGCAGCGAGAACACGCCCTCGCTGGTGCTGCCGTCGAACGCGGTCAGGCCCGTGGCCGTGATCGTGTCGTCGAAGTACTTCTCACCGAACAGTGCCGCCGTGAACCGGCGCCCGCTGCGGCTCGGCACGCCGAGGCCGACGCCATAGCGCAGGCCGTTGCTCTGGTTGCTCTGTTCGGCATCGGCACGGAACGCGCCGCCGACATAGCCGGAGAGGTCCGCGCTCTGCCCGACTTCCTTGCTGAGGATGTAGTCGACGAAGAAGTCGGCCTGGCCCGAGCTCGTGCCCTTGTCCGAGCTGCCGGTGGGCAGCTTGGCCATCGCACGCAGCGCCATCGCGAGCGGCGCCTGGTCCGCTTCCGACAGCAGGTTCACCTTGCCGCCGACGTAGATGTCGCCGAAGGTGGTGCCGGACCAGCCCTGGCGGACGCGCGGGTACGAGTTCACGGGACCGCCGGCCTCGTTACCGGGGACGAAGATCGGCCGGATGTCACGATCGATGCGCGTCACGGTGGACAGCGCCGCGAAGATCTCGGCGCGGCCGCCGACGCCGTAGCCGAACGTCACCGGCACGAACGAGATGTCCGTGAACCCTTCCTGCCGGTCGAAGTTCGTGTAGTACGCGCTGGCCGACCAGCGCCCGCGTGGCAGCACTTCGCCGAGCGGCACGAACCACAGGCCCGTATCGCCCTGGAACGTCGTCGTGGCACGACGCGTCTCGATGGCCATTGCGGTATCGGGCTGCCCGGCGGGCGTCGCCGTGGTGCCGCCCTGCTGGCCGGTGGTCGCCCCACCCTGCTGTGCATACGCTGCAGGCACAGCCAGCGCCAGCGACATCGCGGCGGCGAGACCAACCCTGAAAAGCCGTGTCATGTGCGTGTCCTCGAGTTCAGCTCAACAACTGATCGACCGAAAAATGCAAACGCCAGAATAGTAACGGTCGGATTCCCATGCGTCAAACCTATCCGTAAGCCTATTCGGACGGGCCGACGGCATGCCTGTGGACGCGTCACTGCCTGCCTACGCCTGCAAGAGCGTGACCAGCCCATCCTCAGGTGATCTATCGGCACGACGTGCCGTGTCGATCAGTCCTGTGCGACCGGAGTCCGCTTCTGGAACACCCACGCCACGAAGATGCTGAAGGCATACAGCACGAACATCGGCAGGGCGAGCAGGAATTGTGAGACGACGTCGGGGCTCGGCGTCACCAGCGCGGCGACGACGAAGATGATGAGGATGGCGTATTTCGTGTTCTTGACGAGGAACCGCGGCGTGACGAGCCCGACGCGGGCCAGGAACATGATCAGCGTCGGCATTTCGAACACTGCGCCCATGCCGAGGGCCATGCGCACGTAGAGGGAGAACACCGGCTGGATCCGCGGCGCGAACTCCACCGTGTCGGTGGAGAAGCTTGCGAAGAATCGCCACATGGCGGGGAAAACTACGTAGTGCGAGAAGAGGGCGCCGCCGATGAAGAACAGCGTCGACATCATCACGAACGGAATCGCGAACCGCTTCTCGTGCGCATAGAGCCCGGGCGCGATGAATGCCCAGATCTGCCAGAGCACGACCGGCAGTGCGAGCATCAACCCGACCAGCGCCGCCATCTTCATGTAGAGCATGAAGGCTTCGGTCGGCTCGGTGTAGATGAGCCGCCCGCCCGAGGGCAGAATCGCCTGCAGCGGGGCCATCACGAAGTCGAAGATGGGATTGATGAACGCCAGCGAGATGACGAAGCCGAGGAGCACGGCGAGCAGCGCCTTGATCAGGCGCTGCCGCAGTTCGTCGAGATGCTCGAGGAACGACATCTTCCCGCCAATACCCTGATCCTCCTCCTCGTCGTCGATGGGGCGGGGTGGGGGCGGGGCGGGTACGGGCGAGAGCGACATGCGTCGGGACGAGGCCGGGGGGAGGTTCGCGGACTACAGGTTGGCGCCGCGGGGCGTCGTGTCGGCGACCGGCTGGCCGACTTCGTCGTTGGCGCGGTCGTACGGCTCGTCGTTGTCGTACGCGCTTCCCGCCGACGCTGCGTCGTCGGTCGGCACCGCGGTCGAGGCGCTCGCCACCGCCGCGGGGGCCGTGGTGGCCTTCGG
>JAEYZV010000450.1 GCA_023427865.1 Acidobacteriota bacterium | reverse complement strand
CGTCCTTGGGCATCCGGGCGTCCTCGATCTTCTTCTTGAGGTCCTCGATCTCGTTGCCCTTGTCTTCCTTGCGGCCCAGTTCCTTCTGGATCGCCTTCATCTTCTCGTTGAGGTAGTACTCCTTCTGGGCCTTCTCCATCTGCTTCTTCACGCGAGACTGGATGCGGCGGTCCACCTGGAGCTTGTCCACCTCGACTTCGAGCACCGACGCGATGCGGTTCAGGCGCTCGAGCGGCGAGACGATTTCGAGGAGGTTCTGCTTCTCTTCGATACCGACGAGCATGTGCGCCGCGATCGTGTCGGCGAGCCGTGCCGGGTCGTCGACGCGCACGGCGGCAATCATCGCGTCGTAGTGCAGGTTGTTCGAAAGCTTCACGTACTGCTCGAACAGCGACACCACGCGGGTCATCGTGGCCTCGACCTCGCCCGCGGTCTCCCGCTGCCGGCCGATGACCTTGACCACCACGCGGAAGAAGCCCTTGTCCTCCTTCCACTCGACGGCGCGGCCGCGGTCCACCCCCTCGACCAGCACCTTGATGTTGCCGTCGGGCAGCTTCAGGCGCTGGACGATGTTGGCCACGCAGCCCATCGTGTAGATGTCGGCCGGCTGCGGATCGTCGGTTGCGGCGTCGTGCTGGGCCGCCAGGAAGATGCGCTTGTCCTTGGCGAGCGCATGTTCGAGGGCCCGGATCGACGACGGCCGCCCGATCACGAACTGCATCATCATGTGCGGGAACACGACGACATCGCGGAGCGGGACGATCGGGAGCGTTTCGAAGACTTCCATGAATCAGTTGTCGGGAATGAGGCGGTGATTGTCAAGGTGGCGCGGACGCATCCCGCCCGTTCGGGGGGCAGCACTGCCGGAGCGTCGGCACCGGCGGACCCTGGGGGCGACGGCGTTCCCCGCCCCTTCGGGATCCCGGGTGGGCGGGCACCTGATCTTCAGACGCCCGCCGGTCGGAACCGGACGCCTAGCCGGCCTTCTCCATCACCGTAATCGGCTTTTCCTTCGACTCGACGACTTCGCGGGTGATGACGCACTCGCGGATCTTCTTCTGGCCCGGCACGGTGTACATCACGTCGAGCATCAGCTCCTCGATGATCATCCGCAGCCCGCGCGCGCCGATCTTGCGCGTGAGCGCCTGCTCGGCAATCGCCTCGAGCGCGTCGTCGGTGAAGCGCAGCTTCACGTTCTCGTACTCGAGCAGCTTCACGTACTGCTTGGTGATGGCGTTGCGCGGCGTCGTCAGGATCTGCACCAGCGCCGGGCGGTCGAGCTCGTGCAGCGTCGCGACCACCGGCAGGCGCCCGACGAACTCCGGGATCAACCCGTAGCGGATCAGGTCCTGCGGCTCGATCTGCTCGAGCGTGGTGCCGACGTCCTTGCTCTGGAAGTGCGTCACGTCGGCCTTGAAGCCGAGCGTCTTCTTGCCGACCCGCCGCTCGATCACCTTCTCGAGGCCGACGAACGCCCCGCCACAGATGAACAGGATGTTGGTCGTGTCGACCTGGAAGAACTCCTGGTGCGGGTGCTTGCGTCCGCCCTGCGGCGGCACGTTGGCCACCGTCCCTTCGAGGATCTTCAGCAGCGCCTGCTGGACGCCCTCGCCGCTCACGTCGCGCGTGATCGACGGGTTCTCGTCCTTGCGGCAGATCTTGTCGACCTCGTCGATGTAGATGATCCCCTGCTGCGCCTTCTCGATGTCGCCACCGGCGGCCTGCAGCAGCTTCAGGATGATGTTCTCGACGTCCTCGCCGACGTACCCCGCCTCGGTCAGCGTCGTCGCGTCCACGATCGTGAACGGCACCGAGAGCAGGCGGGCGAGCGTCTGGGCGAGCAGCGTCTTGCCCGTACCGGTCGGGCCGATCAGCAGGATGTTGGACTTCTGCAGCTCGACCTCGTTGCGGTTGCGCGACTGCTTGCCGATCTCGATCCGCTTGTAGTGGTTGTAGACCGCCACCGCGAGCCGCTTCTTCGTCTGCTCCTGGCCGATGACGTACTCGTCGAGGAACTTCTTGATCTCCTGCGGCGTGGGCAGCGAGGAACGCGTGCCCTTGGCCTCGAACCGGTTGTCGTCCGCGATGATGTCGTTGCAGACCTCGACGCACTCGTCGCAGATGAAGACGGTCGGCCCGGCAATCAGCTTGCGGACGTCGTTCTGATCCTTGTTGCAGAACGAGCACCGCAGTACTTCGTTCTCGCCGTTCTTCTTGACCATGGGACCGGACTCTAGGACGTTGCCGGCGCCGCTGGCGCCGTGCGCGTGCGACGGGGCAGGCGACGGTCAGCTGCGCTTGCGGAGGACATCGTCGATGATACCGTACTCGCGCGCCTGCTCGGCCGACATGATGTAGTCGCGCTCGGTGTCGGCCTGCAGCCGCTCGATGGGCTGGCCCGTGTGATCGGCCAGGATCTCGTTGAGCCGGTGTCGCATCCGCAGGATTTCCTTGGCGTGGATGTCGATGTCGGTGGCCTGCCCCCCGACCCCGCCCTGCACCCACGGCTGGTGGATCAGGATGCGCGAATTGGGCAGCGCGTACCGCTTGCCCTTCGTCCCCCCTGCCAGCAGGACGGCCCCGAACGACGCGCACTGACCCAGGCAGTAGGTCGACACGTCGGGCCGGATGTACTGCATCGTGTCGTAGATGGCCAGCCCCGCGGTGATCGAGCCGCCCGGGCTGTTGATGTACAGCAGGATGTCCCGCTCCGGGTCCTCGGCCTCGAGGAAGAGCATCTGCGCGATCACGAGGCTCGCCACCGCGTCGTCGATCGGCGTCCCGATGAAGATGATGCTGTCCTTCAGCAGGCGCGAGAAGATGTCGTACGCCCGCTCGCCGCGGTTGGTCTGCTCGACCACCATCGGCACCAGCTGCATGCGCGGATCGGTCATGGGATCACTAGTCGGGTAGGGACGGCCGTTCCGGTCGTCCGGTCGGCCCCCGGCGCGAGCGCCGCGGGCAGGTTGTCAGTGCCCCGCATCCCGCAGTCAGGATCGGGCAGTCCACTCGTCATCGCGTAGGGGAGAAGTCGTTCGGAGAGGGCGTGAATCCTCACGCCTCCTGAATCGTAGCACGCGCCATCGCGTGCGAGACCGCCTTCTCCCGCAACAGCCCGGTCCGGATGTTGTCGAGCTGATCCTGCTGCGCCAGCTGCGCCTTCACCTCTGGCAGCGTCCGCCCTGCCCGCGTGGCATATCCGGAGATATCGGCATCGAGCTCCTCTTCCGATACCTCGAGGCCTTCGCGCCTGGCGAGCTCATCCAGGATGAGCACGCTCTTCACGGTGGCCACGGCGGGTTCCTGCTGCTGCGTGCGGAACTCCTCCCAGTCGATGGCGGCCTGGCGCGGGTCCACGCCCTGATCCATCAGGCGGCGCGCGAACTCCTCCACCCGACGATCCACTTCCCGCCCCACCATCCCCTCCGGCACCTCGCCAGTCATCCGGCTGGCCAGCTGCTCGAGCAGCTGCTGGCGCATGCGGCGCGTCCGCTCCCGGTCGGCGTCCTGCTCCAGATCCTGCCGGATGCGGGCCCGCAGGTCATCGAGCGACTGGAACTCGCCGAGATCCTTGGCGAACTCGTCGTCGAGGGTCGGCAGCACGCGACGACGGAGGGCCTTGACGTCGACCGCGTACTCGACGCGGGCGCCCGCCATCTCCTCGACTTCGTAATCGGCGGGGAACGTCACCTCGAAGGTCTTCTGCGTTCCAGGCGTCACGCCGAGGAGGCCCTCGTCGAATCCCGGCGGGTTGGCCGCGGCCCCGATCTCGGCCGAAATCCCCTCGTGACTCTCGGGCTCCTCGGGCGTGATCTCCGCCCCCTGGGGCCCGGTGAGCCGGCGGCGCGACAGGTTCATGACCACCGTGTCGCCCTGCTCGGCGGCGCGCTCCTCGACGGGTTCCATGCGGGCGAGCCGCTCGCGCAGCCGCGACAACGCCTGGTCGACGTCCTCGTCGGTCACCGGCATGGCGGGCCGCTGGACCGTCAGCGTCGACAGATCGCCGGGGTCCACGTGCGGGGCCGTTTCGATGGCGGCCGTGAAGGTCAGCGGCTTGCCTTCTTCGAGCTGCAGGTCGCGCACCTTCGGGGTGTCCACCGGCTGGACGCCGCGATCACGAAGGGCGTCGCCGACGACGCGCGGCACCAGATCATGGGCCACGTCGTGCAGGATGTCGTCGCGGAATCGCCGACGCACCACGTGCACGGGCGCCTTGCCGGGTCGGAAGCCCGGCAGCTTCGCCGCCCGGGCATACCGCTGTGAGATGCGGGCCACCTCGGCCTCCACCACCTCCTGCGGCACTTCCACGGTCAAGGTCTTCTTGGTTTCGCTGACGTCGGTGAGTTCGACCTTCATTGGGGCTCGGGAATGGGAATCGGGAATCGGGAATCGGGACTCAGGAACTCGGAGACCAGCTTCCGGGGACCGGTCCAGATGGCGAGGGCTTGCCAGGCCACGCCCACGGCGCTTGGCGCCAGACGAAGCCGTCCTCGTCACAGGGCTTGCCAGACGAAGCTCGTGCAGCGAGCGACGTCTGGTGCGAAAGGCGGGACTCGAACCCGCACAGCCTTGCGGCCACCGGATCCTAAGTCCGGCGCGTCTGCCAGTTCCGCCACT
>JAEYZV010000404.1 GCA_023427865.1 Acidobacteriota bacterium | reverse complement strand
GGCCTCAGCGGCACGGTTGACGGCGAGCGCGTGGCGATCGGCGCGGCCGCACACGTTGCACGGTACGCCGGCCATCCCGTGCTGGCGGGCGATGGTCGGACGTTTGCCAGCGTCGGCGACCGCGTCGGCTGGCTGCGGCTCGTCACGCCGGAGCGGCCGGGGATGACCGACGTCGCCGCGTCGCTGCGCGGTTCGCACGAGACGTGGCTGCTCTCGGGCGATCACGACGGCGAGGCCGCGCGCTGGGCCCCGGTCTTCGGCACCCACATGCGATTCCGGCAGTCGCCCGAGGACAAGCTCGCGGCCGTGCGGGCGCGTCAGCACGCCGGCCGGCGCGTCCTCATGGTGGGCGACGGGTTGAACGACGCCGGCGCGCTTGCCGCCGCCGACGTCGGCATGGCGGTCTCGGACGACACGGCCTGCCTCGTCCCGGCGTGCGACGTGGTGATCGGCGGCGACAGGCTCTCCCTCCTGCCGGAGGTCCTGCGTTACGCGCGTCGGGCGCGGCACGCCGTGTTCCTCAGCTTCGCCATCTCGGTGGCCTACAACGTGCTCGGGCTGTGGTTCGCCCTCACCGGTCAGCTGACGCCGCTGGCCACCGCCATCCTCATGCCGGTCAGCTCGATGAGCGTCGTGGCCGTCGGCGTGGGGCTGATGCGCGTCCGCGTTCCCGGAGGTCCGACGACGTGAGCGTCATCTTCTTCCTCATCGCTGCCGGGGCCGTGGTGGCCGGCAGCTTCCTGGCCGCGTTCATCTGGGCGGTGCGTACGGGCCAGTTCGACGACACCACCTCGCCGGCCGTGAGGGTCCTCCTCGACGAGGCCGGCCCGTCATCCTCTCGCTCGAAGGTGTGAAGGGTTACCGTCCATGCATGATGTGAACCGATCGCCCGAGTCAGGGCCAGTGACCCAGCACCAGGCCGGTGCGCCCGAGACGTTCGCGTACGACAACGCGATCGTCCGCAACTTCATCGTGGCGACGTCGATCTGGGGCATCGTCGGCTTCCTCGTGGGGCTGATCGTCGCGCTGAAGCTCGTCATCCCGGAGTTCCTCAACTTCCTGCCGCAGCTCTCCTACGGGCGGCTGCGCCCGCTGCACACCAACGCGGTGATCTTCGCGTTTGCTGGCAACGCCATCTTCGTCGGCGTGTACTACTCGCTGCAGCGTCTGTGCAAGGCGCGGATGTTCAGCGACACACTGAGCACGCTGCACTTCTGGGGCTGGCAGCTGATCATCGTCTCGGCGGCGATCACGCTGCCGTTCGGCTTCACGACGAGCAAGGAGTACGCGGAGCTCGAGTGGCCGATCGACCTGGCGATCACCGCGGTGTGGGTGGTGTTCGGCATCAACATGCTCGGCACCATCTACAAGCGGCGAGAGCGGCACATGTACGTGGCGGTGTGGTTCTACCTCGCCACGTTCATCACCGTGGCGCTGCTGCACGTGGTGAACTCGTTCGAGCTGCCGGTGAGCCTGCTCAAGAGCTACTCGCTGTATGCGGGGGTGCAGGACGCGCTGGTGCAGTGGTGGTACGGCCACAACGCGGTCGCCTTCTTCCTGACCACGCCGTTCCTCGGGATCATGTACTACTTCATCCCGAAGGCGGCCAACCGGCCGGTGTTCTCGTACCGGCTGTCGATCATCCATTTCTGGGCGCTGATCTTCATCTACATCTGGGCGGGGCCGCACCACCTGCTGTACACGGCGCTGCCCGACTGGGCGCAGACGCTCGGCACGGTGTTCTCCTTCATGCTCATCGCGCCGTCCTGGGGCGGCATGGTGAACGGGTTGCTGACGCTGCGCGGCGCGTGGGACCGCGTGCGCGAGGACCCGGTGCTGAAGTTCATGGTCGTCGGCGTCACGGCCTACGGCATGGCGACGTTCGAGGGGCCCATGATGTCGCTCAAGAACGTCAACGCCATCACCCACTACACCGACTACACCATCGGCCACGTGCACGTCGGTGCGCTGGGGTGGAACGGCGGCCTGACGTTCGCGATGCTGTACTACATCGTGCCGCGCATCTACGGCACGCGGCTGTACTCGATCAAGCTCGCCAACGCGCACTTCTGGATGCTCACGCTCGGCGTCCTCTTCTACTCGATTCCGCTCTACATCGCCGGGATCACCCAGGCGCTGATGTGGAAGGAGTTCACGGCCGACGGCGTGCTGCGCTACGGCAATTTCCTCGAGACCGTCGTGCGCATCCTGCCGATGTACTGGCTGCGCATCGGCGGCGGCACCATCTTCCTGATCGGCGCCTGCCTCGCCGTGTACAACCTGTACCGGACGGCGAAGGGCGGTGTCTTCGAACCGGTCGAGGAGGCGCAGGCGCCGCCGCTGCGGCCGCTGCGGCGCGTCGAGGGCGGTGCGTGGCACCGCGCGCTCGAAGGCCGGCCGACCCAGTTCGCGGTCCTCACGTTCCTGGCCGTGCTCGTCGGCGGCGTCGTGGAGTACCTGCCCACGGCGCGGATCAGCGCCAACGTGCCGCCCATCGCCTCGGTGCAGCCGTACACGCCCCTCGAGATCGAGGGCCGCGACATCTACATCCGTGAAGGGTGTGTCGGCTGCCACTCGCAGATGGTGCGGCCGATGCGCGCCGAGACCGAGCGCTACGGCGAGTACAGCAAGGCGGGCGAGTTCGTGTACGACCACCCGTTCCTCTGGGGCTCCAAGCGCACCGGGCCGGACCTGCACCGCGTCGGCGGCAAGTACCCCGACTCCTGGCACTTCCTCCACATGAAGGAACCGCGGTCGACATCGCCGGGGTCGATCATGCCGGGCTATCCGTGGATGTACGGCGACAAGCTCGACGACTCGCACATCGAGGGCAAGATCATCACGCTGCGCCGCCTCGGCGTCCCGTATCCGGAGGGGTACGAGACGCAGGCGCGGGCCGACCTGCAGGCGCAGGCGCAGGCGATCG